>JAAZBV010000086.1 GCA_012513605.1 Desulfatiglans sp.
TACCATGCCCTGTATCAATTACATATGTCACAACCTTGTTATTTATCTTTTTTGCCTTTACTGTAAGGTCACCGCCATTAGGCATTGCATCCCTTGCATTTGTAAAGAGGTTCATAAATGCCTGGCTCAAGAGTGAGAGGTTACCCTTTACCTGCAGATCGTCTTCAAGTATCATCTTTATCCTGATATTCTTGTTAAAAACCTTTTCGATGATATCATGTGTCTTCATGATAACCTCTGCAAGATCAATCTCCTCCATCTCAAGGGCCCAACCCTGCTTCGCAAAATGCAAAAGGTTGTTGATAAGGCCAACCCCCCTGTCAATTGAGCTATATATATTTTTTGTCAGCTCCTTTACCTCGGGCTTTTCACCATAAATAACCTCAAGGTATTCCACATTACCAGATATGGCCTGGAGTATATTCCTGAAATTATGTGCAGTGCCCCCGGCAAAGGCCCCTATGGACTTCATTTTCTGGGCTACAAAAAGCTGCTCCTGAAGTGCCTTCTGTTCGAATTCCGCATTCTTCTTTTCAGTTATATCATCAAAAATGGCAACAAGTTCATTATCAGGAAGAGGGCATATATAGTACTCCCTCCAGCTTTTCCTGTTATCACCCTTTTCTATGGTTATGGGGCATCTTTCAGCCTTTCCTGTATTCCAGACCTTTTCAAGCCTCTGGATCAGCCCCGCCTCTTTCAGTTCGGGAAGAACATCCAGAACACTTTTACCTATGGCATCCCTCTTGTTAATATTATCTATTTTTGAGTCTGCCTTATTGATGTCAAGGATAAGATAATCCTTACCATCATCAATTACCTTGAAGATGATAACTCCGCTGTTCAGGTTGTTAAACATTGCCCTGAAGCGTTTTTCACTCTCGCTCAGCATCTTTTCAGCATCATTCAGATCGCTTGTCTGCTGCTCTATAATGGTTTCAAGGTTACGATACAGCATCGCATTTTCTATGGCGATAGCAGCAGTGCTGCACAGGGCTGTAACAAGGGCAAGGTCATCCTCCCTGAAACCGTATGGGATCTTTACAGAGTCTACATAAAGTACCCCCAGTACCTTTTCTCTGCTGATTAACGGAGAACACATAACAGATTTCACATGCATAAGTTCCATGCTCTCAGAGACATCCGCATCATCCTGCCCGAATGTATCAAGGATTGTAAGAGGTTTTCCGCTCTTTATAACACCGTCAACTATTGTCTTACTGTAGCTGTATGATACAGAACCGTCATCAACTGACTTTGCAATGCGGGATATCACATTTGTAAACTCGCCTGTTTCACTGTCCACCAGTATTATAAAACCCCTGTCTATCCGCTTTAGCAGCTCAAAAAGGTAATCCAGCACCTTCTGCATGATTTCATTTATGTTAAGTGACTGGTTAATTATATTTGATACCTTGAACAGGAAATCCATGTTTTTGGGAGGGGTCATGGGCCTGTCTTTATAGGCAGTAAACATGGCAGTGCTTGAGAAATGGGCTGAGAGATCCGCCATCTCACTGGGGCTGAAAACCGGCTCCGCAGATATTACGCCGATAGACATGGCAACATTTCCGGCAGCAAAGGGGACGCCCTCATTGAGTTCATAATCAATATCCGGGATAAGCTGCTTCCCCTTGAGGAATGTCCCGTTTTTACTGCCAAGATCCCTTATAATGAATTTGTCACCATTCCTGGTGATTCGGAGGTGTTTTCTTGATACGGTTTTATCCATTATCTGGATATCACTGTCAGGGAGTCTGCCAATATATATAATATCTCCCTTTACATCTAGGCTTTTACCTTTTTTGTCCCCATTTAGAAAAAATAATTTGAGCATGATTCATGCCTACTTTGCCAGGAGCCTGTCAACATGTTCTTTTAAAACAGCCATTTTTACCGGTTTTGAGAGTACTATATCTGCTTTTTTTTCTATGGCGGCAGATTCCGGCTCCTTCCCAAAACCTGTAATGGCTATGACCGGGATCTCCGGCCTCTTTTCCTTGAGGGTGGTGACCACCCCGACACCGCTTACAAAGGGCATAACAATATCCGTGATAACAATATCATACCCGCCTGCATCAACCTTTTTCAACCCGTCCAGGCCGTCGGTCGCAATAATCACTTCATACCCGAGGTATTTAAAGTTTTTTACAAAGGCAGACAAGACATCCAGGTCATCTTCAATTATTAAAATCGTTTTTCCTTCTGTGCCCATATCATTATTCCTTTTTTTTGCGTTTCTCTAATTATATTCCCTTTCCAGATAACCAAGATCCTGCGTTTGGGTGGCTTTTGTACCTATTGCTATAATATTGCTTTTTGCCTTTGTCTCCTTCTGGTAGTATATCCTCCCTGAATAGGCAAAATCAACCTCAAGCACATTTATTTTGCCCCCTTTGCTGAATACCTTTCGCCTGATATTAATGGCTGAGTCATCCTCATTGATTCGGTGGATAACCTCTTCCGCCTTGAGCTGTAACTCATCCGAAAGATCAACAAAACCATCTATTGCCTTTTCTGTAAAGGTAAGATTTTTATATAACACCCTGAATCTTTTATCTATTATTTCCTGCCTTCTGCCCTTTTTTTTCGATTTTTCACTCTTAAGCTTTATCTCTTCTATCTCTTTCTTAAGGCCATCGATCTCCCTTTCTCTTGTTTCACGCAGCTCCTTTTGGGTCTTAAGACCGGATTCGAGCCTTTCCATCTCCTCAAGCAGCCCATCAATATCTGAGGAAAGATTTGCCTTTTCCCTGTTTAATTCCCCGATACTATCCGAATATCCCTTCTCCTTTTCCTTAATATTTGAAATCTCATTTTCATATGAAAAGAGTCTTTCCGAGAGCTTTGCTATTGTATTTGCCTGCTCCTTTTCTCTTTCCTCATTGTACCTAAGACTTCTCAGGATGAAAGATCTCAGAATAAGCAGCGCCAAAAAAATATAAAACACAAGTATGCTGTTTGATAACCAGCTGTTCTGTCTGATCCTTACCTCGGGCAAAATTATAAGGCCGTCATTCAGTATACTATAATTTTCAGCCGCCACATCCATATAGTTAACTACCTCGTTTGCGGCATGATGCTGGTATTCATTTCTATCTCCGTTCAATTGAGACGGGTACAATACATTGTTGCTATTTGTTTTTATTATAACATCTGTATTGATCCCAAGCCTGTAATGGAAGGCATTTTCAATCAGGTACCCGCTGATATTTCTGTTTATTTCGTCCCTTACAGAATGTCTCCCCGCATATAATTCTTTCTCATTCTTAATGACTATGGCAGAGATCCTTTCTTCTGTCTTATTATGAAGATATATTTCAAGCCCGTTGAGGGTAAATATATAGAGTACAGGAGGAAAGAAGATACATAAAAAAAGAATTTTAAAGGGGAAATTTTTCATTATCTTTAAAGCCTTTTATAACAGGGAGTAGACAGTAGAATGGAAACAGTAGACAGAAAAAGGCAAATTTCATTCTGCCTACTGTATTTTGAAGGCTACTGATTTACTCCAGCCTCAATCTCTTTTAAAGCCTTTTTTGCCTCTTCAGCCCCCTTGAAACCGGGATCAAGCATTAGTGCCTTTTTCAGATATGATCCAGCCTCTGCCGGTTTATTGTTTTTAAGCAATGCCATACCAAGATGATAGTTTATTAGAGGATTATCAGGCACCCTCTCAACACTGTCCTGCAGTTCTGAAATGGCATTAAGATAACTCCCCTTCAGATAATATATCCAACCCAGTGTATCCATTACTGAGGGGTTATCAGGCATCTGCTCCTTTGCTATCCTTGCATACTCAAGCGCCTCATCAATATTTTCTCCTTTTTCAGCAAGTTTCCATGCAAGGTTATTTGCAGCTGCGCCAAAATCTTTCTTTATTGCCAGCGCCTTGCGATAAAACTCTTCTGCCCTCTTATTATCACCCTGCTGGTCATATATAGTGCCGATTGCCAGATACCCTGCCAGATAATCCGGCCTTTTAGCAATTATCTCTTCATATCTGGTTATAGCATCCTTGAAATTTTTATCCTTTAGGGCGAGCTTCGCCAGAATTTCATAGGGAGGCAGAAGGTTCGGGTCTGTATCAATTGCCTTTTCAAAATATCCCCTGGCATCATCTGTTTTTTCCTGCTCAAGGAATAAATTGCCACGTAAATACTCTATTATGGCAAGCAATTGTGTTTTATCTCCGGCCTTTGCACTGTATGTGTTGCAAAGTTCAATAGCCTCATTATATTTTTTCTCATTTGCCAGGATACTAACAAGTATACCGAGTGCATCTACCCTGTTAGGATCAATTTCAAGTGTCTTTTGAAGCATGCCTTTTGCATCTTCAGCCCTTTTTGTCCTATTATAGAGTACACCAAGCCTCATATAGGTACCTGCATCATCAGGTCTAAGCTCTTTTACCTTAATGTAGGCCGCCTCTGCACCATTTGCATCCCCATCAAGTATCCTGAGATTACCAAGAAGGGTAAGCGCCTGAATATTATCAGGCAGGATTTCAAGAACGCTATCGATCTGTTTTCTTGCAAGCTCCTTATCCCTTGATCTTAAATAAAAATCTGCAAGTATCAGGCGCGCCTCCACAAGGCGCGGGTTAAGCTCAACGGATTTCAGAAGACTCCCCTTTGCAAGCTCAAGTTCATCTTTGCTGATCAGGCAAAGGCCCTTTAAGTAGTGGGCAGAGCTGTTTTCCGGCTGATCGCGGAGTACAAGTTCAAGGCGCTCAAGTGCATTATTATAATCCTTTTTAGTAAGATAAAGCCTTGCTTTTAAAAAATTAGCGCCAATATGCCCTTTATCCTTTGCAAGTATGCTGTCGACAACCGCTTCAGCGGCATCAGGCTTTGAATAATCAAAATGTAGTGCAGCAATATTCATCAGCACATTTATATCATCCTTCTTAATTGCGCTTGCCTTTTGCATTGCATCAAGCGCCTTTTCATATGATTTCTGGTGTGCATAAAAGGCACCCAGGTTCATTAATGGAGCTATATCCTGAGCAGGCGCCAGTTCAACCGCCTTTAAATACTGCTTTTCAGCATCATCGGGTCTGTTTCTGCTTTCATAAAAACTGGCGAGCACATTAATACCCTGGTATTTTGACTCTATACCCTCAAGCATTGAAAGCAGCTCTTTTTCCGCCTTTTCCCATTCCCCTCTGGACCCATAGATCCGGGACAGCTCAATGTAAGATGTCTGATCCTTTGGATCAAGTTTTATAACCCTCTGGAACATCTTTTCAGCACTATCAAGGTCATTTTTCATCAAATATACCCTGCCCAGGGATACCTGCGTATTCAGGTGATCGGGTTTGAGTTCTGAGGCCTTAACAAGGGTTGACAAAGCGGAATCCAGGTCTTTTTCCTGTATGTATATCCCGGCCATCAGGCTTAATGCCTCTATATTATCAGCCATTTCCTCAAGAACAAGCTCTGCCTTTTCCTTTGCCTCTTTTGTCTGCCTTCCTAGGAGCAGCAGTTGACCCATCTTCAACTGTGCGGGGATATTTGCAGGATTAATCGATACCGCCCTGGAGAATGACTGGAATGCCTCCCGTACCTCATTAGACTTAAGATATACTTCGCCCAGTTCATAATGGGCTGTGTCGTTTTTGGGTTCAAGCTGGATTACATTTTTATACTCTATAACAGCCTTTTTGTATTCACCACCGGCAGCATACTCCTTTGCCCTTGCAAGATGCTTTTCCAACTTATCCTCACTGCTCCCGCATGCGGTAATCATCAGGGCAAGAATCAGGATTGAGACCACTCTTAAGCATTGAATTGGGATTATTGATTCTTTCATCTTCATTTTTAACGTCTCCTTGGATAATACTAAATATGATCCAGCTGACCTGTTATCTTATTTCAGATTGTTATAACCAGTTTTCAATATAACAAGCAAAACATCACAATGTCAAACTGATTGAATTTTAGCCTCGTTTATTAAAAACACCCTCCATGACAAGATCATGTATCATTGGTCTGAAAGGCCTTATCATTTTATTTTCCCTGGTCGGATGAACTCTGTTTGAGAGGAGTATAACCATTATATCCTGCTCAAGATCCATCCAGACCGATGTACCTGTAAATCCAAGATGCCCGATACTGTTACATGTAAAATATCTGCCTGAGCTTGACCCTTCTTTTGATGGAGTATCCCACCCCAGCGCCCAAGTGCTTTCTTTAACTATATCCTGTCTGCTGAAAAAATCCTGCACAGTCTCAGGCCTGAAAAAATCACACCTCTCAGCGTAACAGTGCTGCCTTAACATATTGAGCAATATGAAAAGATCCTCTGCGCACCCGAACAGGCCTGCATGGCCTGAATAACCGCCAATGGCATATGCGTTTTCATCATGCACCTCTCCTTGAATTACCCTTTTCCGCCACGGGCACAATTCAGTAGCTGCTATTTCATCAGGGCTGAAAGGCGCCTTTTTATTAATAAGATATGTGCGATCAAGCCTTAGTGGGTGATAAAAAAATTCCTTCAGGTATTCATCCATCTTAACACCAGATGCAAGCTCAATTATCCATTCAAGGAGCATGAACCCGAGATCGCTGTATTGTATGCCTTTACAACAGGGATAGGCCAGCGGCTCCATTATAACCCGTTCCCTCAATAGACTTTTTCTCTTGTAAGGCTCATATTTCATAAGGTCAATATAATAAGGTTTCCAATCCGGTAAGCCAGACGAATGGCACAGTAACAGACGAACTGTAATCCCCTTTTTTTCATCAGGGAGCAGACAAGGCAATAATTCCACAAGGGATTGATCCAGGGATATGACCCCTTTATCAACAAGTCTCATAACCGCAAGGGTGGTTGCAAAGGGTTTTGTTAATGAAGCCAGATCAAATATGCTGTTCACCCTGACAGGTGCATTTGAAGCGGCCGTTGATAAAATACCCGCTGCCTTTGTGAATATGATCTCACCGCCAAGAGCTATTAATAGGACAGCGCCTGGAAAGACACCGCTCCTAACTCCATCATCAAGCAGTGCAGTAATCCTGCATTCATCTTTTTTATTCAAATAGTGTCATCCAGGAATATTGATGCAAAGACCTTAATATCATCAATGATATCAGGTATCCTGCAATACTCATCAGGTTGATGCGCCACATCAAGGCAGGTGCTCCATACCGCAGCATTCAGCCCCGCCTTGCGGAAAAAAGAGGCAACCGTGCCCCCGCCTATACCCTTGGTTGATGCATCAACACCCTTTACCTTTTTTATAGCCCTCTTCAAGGCGGCTACAACAGGCGCATTTACTGGGGTTGATCCTGATGCATCCTCCCTGTTTACTGTTTCAATTGTTATTTCAAGATTTAATTCTCCTTCGACCCTATCGGCTGTCTTTCTTGCATACTTGAGTATTTCATCAATCTTATAAACAGGGAGCACCCTGCAATCCAGATAGAAGACATCCTTCCCGGGTATGGTGTTAACATTGGGTACATTTGCTTCAATCTTTGTGGGTTCAAATGTAGAAAAGGGAGGCGAAAAGAGCTCATCCCTGAAATCATAGGCACCTTTCAACTTCTCAAGTTCAATAATTAGCCTTGCCACACCGAACAATGTGTTGTTTCCCCTCTCCGGGGTGCTTGCATGGCACTGCTTTCCCTTAACAGTGAATTTCAGCCAGAGCATGGATTTCTCAGCGACCTCTATCATGGAACCATCCTCTGCGCCCCAGTCAGGCACAATAATAAGATCATCAGGTTTAAAAATATCCTTATTGTTTTTGACAATATACTCCAGGCCATACCTGCTGCCTGTCTCTTCATCTGCCACCATTATAAGGCCCATTTTGTTATGCTTAAGGCCTGATTCAAGCACAGCCTTTACAGCAAGGGTTGATGCAACTATGCCATGCTGGTTATCCTCAACACCCCTGCCAATAATCCTGTCGCCATCCACCCGAATCTTATAGGGGTCACTCTCCCATAAGGAAAGGTCACCGGGCGGCACTATATCCATGTGGCTCAATACCCATACAACAGGCAGTGATTCATCCTTCCCCCACCTTGCTACGATATTTGGTCTGTAACCATCCTTGGCCCTTCTGTCGGGCGCTCTTACTTCATATAGGATGTCAGGGTTTATCTCTTCAAATCGCTTTTTCAAATATGCTGACTTTTCATGTTCTCCTGTACCGCCATTATCAGGGCCAAGGGCCACCCTTTTTGTCAGTTCTGACTGGAACAGGACTATCTCATCCCTGTATTTATCTATTGTTGTAAAAATATTTTTTTCCTTCTTCATGGTTATCCCTCAGCTCTTTAAATAATATATTGTCTCTGAGCCCTGATAGCTGTGCGATCTGGCTCATTATAGTGGCAAATAATAGCTGTGAATCTTTAAAATCAGCCCCCCTCAGGGGATTGCCAATATTTATCCTGACATCTGCCCTGTATTTCTGTTTTATATATTCTATACCAGCAGGGACAAACAGGGTATCTACATTCTCATAGACATATCTGATCATTCCCGGATGACCTTTACCAATTTGATCTTTATAATATGTGCCTTCAGGAAACAGCACAACCCCCTCACCGTCAGAGAGTTTCTGAAGCAGTGAGGAGCAGGTATTTCTGTTCCTTGCAGGGCGCTTCCTGTCAAGGGGAATTCCTCCCACCATAGAAATAAACCTTTTTATTATAAAACTATCAAACAGCTCCTGTTTTGCTATATAGTATAAAGGCCTTTTTACTGATATGGCAATCAGGGGGATATCTTCCCACCGCTGGTGCCTTGGAAGAAGCACAAAGGCCCCATTTTCAGGGAGATTATCTGCGCCACTGACATTCATCCTGAAAAAGGGAAAAAGGAATGCCTTTGCTGCAAGCCTTACTATGCCAGCAACAAAAAGATTCCTTTTCAATATAACCGATGCGGTCATCAGATTTGAATAAATCCTTTATTCTACTGTCACACTCTTTGCAAGATTTCTGGGTCTATCAATATCCCTCTTAAGCATCAATGCGCAATAATATGCCAAAAGCTGACAGGGGACAACTGTAAGTATGGGGTACAGGAAATCAAGGGTCTGGGGAATCTCTATAAAATCATCCACCATTTCCTTTAATACTGTGTCTCCCTCTGTGCCTATGCCTATTATCGGGCCCCTTCGGCTCTTTATCTCCTGTATATTGCTGATCATCTTGTCATACATGGAGTCCTTTGGCGCTATCGCGACCGTGGGCATCTGGGGATTTATAAGGGCGATAGGCCCGTGCTTCATCTCTCCTGCGGCATATCCTTCAGCGTGAATATAGGATATCTCCTTCAGTTTCAGGGCACCCTCCATGGCAATGGGGAACTGGTACTTTCTACCTAAGAATAGCCAGTTACTCTTGTCATGATATTTTGCGGCAATGGTCTCTATCTGGTTTGCCTTTGAGAGAATGCTTTGCACCTGATCCGGCAGGGCCTCCATAGCCCTTATGGCCTCCACCCCTTCGGTAAGAGAGAGGCTCTGGTGCCTTCCAAGCAGGATGGCAAGAAGGGTAAGTATGGTTAGCTGAGATATAAATATCTTTGTGGATGCAACACCTATCTCAGGGCCTGCATGGTTATAAATGCCCGCATCTGTCTCGCGTGCAATTGAACTGTCTACCACATTTACAATGCCAAGCAGATGAGCTCCTTTTCTTCTGGCCTCCCTCATTGCCGCGAGGGTATCAGCTGTTTCACCTGACTGGCTCATGGATATTATAAATGTATTTGGCGGGAAGTTAAGCTTGCGGTAGCGGAACTCTGATGCCAGCTCCACCTGGACATCTATCTCTGTAAGTTTCTCAAAAACATATCTGCCTACACAACCTGAATAGTAGGATGTGCCGCACGCAATAATTACTATATGTTTACAATCCTTGAGTTTATCCCAGACAGGCATGATACCGCCAAGTTTCGGTACCCCCTCTCCCTTTTCAAGTCGGCCCCTCATGGCATTTTTTATGGTCTCAGGCTGCTCAAATATCTCCTTGAGCATATAATGAGGAAACCCGTCCAGCTCTACATCATCTGCTGCCCACTCCACTGTTTCTGCCTCTCTTTGAATGGCGGTAGCCTGTGCAGTAGATATGGAGACATCATCCTTTGTTATGGTGGCAAGCTCATTGTCATTCAGGTGAATAACATTTTTTGTATACCTGACCATAGCAGAGACATCAGATGCGGCAAAATTACCATCATCGCCAAGGCCAATAATGAGAGGGCTCCCTCTGCGAGCAACAACAATCTGGCCCGGAATATCTTTATGCAGAACCGCCAGCCCAAAGGTACCCTCAACCTGTGATATGGACTTTCGCACCGCTTCATTGAGGCTACCGCTGAAATTTTCAGATATCAGGTGTGCAAGGACCTCTGTGTCAGTGTCACTCCTGAAGATTACACCCTTCTTCTCAAGTCTTTTCTTGATAGACTGGTAGTTTTCAATGATCCCGTTATGAATTACAAATATCTTTTCTTCCATATCGCTGTGAGGATGGGCGTTTTTTTCAGTAGGCTCTCCATGAGTAGCCCACCTGGTATGGGCAATCCCGGTTGTGCCATTGATCTCAAGCCCGTTGATCTTCTTTTCAAGCTCTGCGATCTTTCCGACAGCTCGGTAATAATCCATCTTGTTTGCATCCTGTATTGCTACGCCTGAAGAATCATATCCTCTGTATTCAAGCCTTTTCAATCCTTCTACAAGAAGTGGTTTTGCCTTGCTGTTCCCTACATAGCAGACTATACCGCACATATTTCCATCTCCTTTACCTTATAACTTCCATGCCGCCCATATATGGCCTTAAGACATCAGGGATAACCACGCTTCCGTCCTTCTGCTGATAGTTTTCAAGGAGAGCGACAAATGTCCTTCCAACAGCCAGGCCTGAACCATTAAGTGTATGTACCAGCTCTGTGCCCTTGGCACCCTTGCGTTTAAACCTTATACTGGCGCGCCTTGCCTGAAAATCCTCAAAATTACTGCATGAGGATATCTCTTTATACAGGTTTTGACCGGGCAGCCAGACCTCGATATCATATGTCTTTGCAGAAGAAAATCCAACGTCACCCGTGCATAATGTTATGACCCTGTAGGGGAGCTTAAGACGTTTAAGCACCTCTTCGGCATTCACGGTGAGTTTCTCAAGCTCATTATAGGAATCTTCCGGCCTTGCAAACTTTACAAGCTCCACCTTGTTAAACTGGTGATTTCTTATAAGCCCCCTTGTATCTTTTCCATAAGAACCTGCCTCTGACCTGAAACATGGTGTATAGGCAGTATAATATACAGGCAGATCTTCCTCTTTAAGTATCTCTTCCCTGTGGATGTTGGTTACAGGCACCTCAGCGGTTGGTATCAGGTAATGATCCCACCCCTCTATCTTGAAGAGGTCCTCCTTGAACTTGGGGAGCTGCCCAGTGCCAGTCATACTTTCTGCGTTCACCATAAACGGGGGCAGTATCTCGGTATACCCATGCTCAGTCGTGTGTAGATCAAGCATAAAGTTAATCAGCGCCCTTTCAAGCCTGGAGCCAGCGCCCCTGTAAAGGGCAAACCTTGCCCCGGCAAGCTTTGCTGCTCTGTTAAAATCAAGTATGTTCAGTTTTTCGCCTATATCCCAGTGAGCCTGGGGCTCAAAATCAAATTTGGGGATATCTCCCCAGGAACGAACAACAGGATTATCCTTTTCATCACGACCAACAGGAACTGACTCATGTGGGACATTCGGGATTATCATTACAAGCTGGTTAAGTTTTTCTTCTATCTCCCCCAGTTCAGTTTCAAGCTCCTTTATTTTTCCAGATACACCTTTCATATCAGCTATAAGAGAGGATGCATCTTCACCCCTCTTTTTCATGGAGGCAACATCCTCACTGACCTTGTTACGTTTAAAACGGAGAAATTCTAGCTCAGCAAGATTGTCCCTTCTTTTTGCGTCAATTGCCTCAAAAACAGAGATGTCCAGGTCATTATTTCTATTTTTGAGCATCACCTTTATTATTTCAATATTATTGCGGATATATTTCAGATCAAGCATTTTTACCCTCTTAGTTTAGTTCGATAATTTTTAACATGAATCAATGCATATGGTCAAATGCCTTTTTTGTTAATTGCGGCTTTATATTTTACATGGTATACAGCAAAAATAAATTACATCGGACAAATAAAGGTTTAACATAAAAAATATGAATAAAACGCAAACAAACCCCATATGGAATTTTCTCTGTTCAGTAAAGCTTACCATTTTCATCCTTGTACTGCTTGCTGCAACATCAATAATAGGCACAATAATTCCCCAGGAAGGGGCTGACTCACTGTTTATAAAAGAGCTTGGCCCTGTTGTTGGAAAGATAGTAATCTCCCTTGAATTATACAACATGTATCAGTCTTTCTGGTTCAGGTTGATCATCTTTATCCTTTCAATCAACCTGATCGCCTGCACATTAAATAAATTCCCCGGCACATTAAAGATATATGGAAGGCTCCCCTCTCCTGACCGGGAAAAGATATTTTCACATGTCAGCCCTGACAGGATCATAAAAAGCAGCATTATGAAAAATGATGCGTTTTCTATAGTAAAAGGGCTTATTGTAAAGCAATTCTCCAGGACAGTAGAAAAGCAGACTGAAAAAGCCGCCTATTTTTACGGGGATAAAGGTCGTTATTCCCTTTTCGGTGTGTATATTGTCCATTTAAGTGTTCTTCTCATTTTAGCCGGGTCAATTACCGGGTCATTATTCGGATTCAAGGGATACATAAATATCCTTGAGGGGGAATCTATTGATTATGTCTCATTGGCCGGTCAAAATAGACACAACCAAATAGACTTAGGCTTTACAGTAAGCTGCGATAAATTCACGGTTGATTTTTATAATAATGGCCAGCCAAAGGAATACAAAAGCGATATCAGGTTTTCTATTGATGGAAATACAGTAAAGCAGGGACACCTTCTTGTTAATCACCCGCTAACCTTTATGGGTATTACCTTTTACCAGTCAAGTTACGGATCTGTACCTGGTGATGAGGCATTTATAACTGTCCATCAAAAAGGTTATGAAGAACTGATAAAATTGAAAATAGAAAAAGGTAAACCAAGCCCCCTGCCGAATAATGGCGGAGAGATTACTCTCAAGGAGATACGTGACAACTTTATGAGAATGGGACCGGCCATAAAGGTTCACATTAAATCACTTGCTGGCGAAGATGCTGATATCTGGCTTTTTAAAAATTATGAGGATATCAGGCAACGGTTTTCCATGGAGTTTGAACAATTCCCAATGTTTGATCCTTCAATTATTGAACCATATACCTTTTCCCTGGATGGGGTTGAATCTGCCTACTATACAGGTTTACAGGTCAATAAAGACCCTGGAGTACCTCTTATTTATGCCGGTTTTTTTGCTATTGTGCTGGGTCTTATTATGACATTTTTTACCTCCCACAGACGCGTATGGATAAGGATAGATGAAGAAAGTAATATAACGACCATCAGTATCGCTGGCTATGCAAATAAAAACCCGGTAGGAATGGGAAGAGAGCTTGACAGGATTACCAGACAGTTAACTATAAAATTAGAGGAGAAGAATAACTGATTATGAGCGGCACAATTTTAAACTACATCACCTTTTTTTATTTCTTCTCTTTTCTATTCTACCTTCTTCTGATGATTGTAGAAAAAAAGACATTCGGGAAGATCGCCACAATTATTACAGCCACAGGGTTTGCTGGCCATACTACAGCCATTATACTCAGATGGATAGAATCATACCAGATGGGCATAGGCAGGGCGCCGCTATCCAATATGTATGAGTCACTGGTATTTTTTTCATGGACAGTTATTCTTCTGTACCTCATTATCGAATGGCGGATAGGGAACAAAAGCATAGGTGTATTCGCTACGCCTATAGCCTTCCTGATTATGGCTTATTCATCCTTTTCAAACAGCGAGATACAACCCCTTCTTCCTGCATTAAAAAGCAACTGGCTCATATCCCATGTTATAACATGCTTTTTTGGTTATGCGGCCTTTGCACTTTCATTTGCATTAAGCATAATGTATCTTTTGAAAGGCAGGATAACAAAAACATCCGGAGATATTATCCAGAGACTGATCCCTGATCTCGAAGTGCTTGAAGAACTCAGTTACCAGATGGTTGTCATAGGTTTTATAATGCTCACGCTGGGGATTATAACAGGGGCTGTATGGGCCAACTCTGCATGGGGCACCTACTGGAGCTGGGACCCTAAAGAAACATGGTCGCTTATAACATGGTTTGTGTACGCTGCCATGCTGCATTCACGCCTGATTTCAGGCTGGCGCGGTAAAAGGCTCGCTGTATTTTCTATTATTGGTTTCTGTTGTGTAATCTTTACATACCTGGGTGTAAACCTGCTTCTTTCAGGGCTTCACAGCTATGGCTCATCATAGGAGATGACAGATAGCCTTACATATATCACCTCTGCTTTTCTTCTGGGCCTGAGCGGGTTGATCCCAGGCCCATTATTGACCCTTGTGATATCTGAAACCCTCAAACACGGCACAAAAGAGGGGTTCAAGGTTGCTGCGTCCCCGCTCATTACAGACCTGCCCATAATAGTTGTTACAATCCTTGTTATGTCAAGGATCGTAAATATTGATTACCTCCTGGGTATGATTGCCTTTGGCGGGAGCATCTTCCTCATATATCTTGCATTTGAAAGCATTTCATTCAAGGGTATTAACCATGAAGGGGCGACAGATCAGGTAAATGTCATCAAAAAGGGAATAATCGCTAACCTTCTTAATCCAAGTCCATATGTGTTCTGGTTTACAATAGGCGCACCAACTATATTAAAGGCTTACCATGAAGGTTTTATATATGCGATACTCTTTATCATTATATTTTACTCTCTCCTGATCGGTTCAAAGGTGGTTATTGCTGCAATCACAGGGAAATCAAGACACATCCTGAGCAGCCGATTCTATTTATACCTGATAAGATTTCTGGGAGTGGTTATGTTCATATTTGCAATATATTTCATTAAAAGCGGGATATCATATTTTTCCATTTCTTTTCCCATATGATTCATTTGTCCTACCCATCAACAACATCTGTTGGTTTTTCATATTAAATCCATTAACCTGGAAACAACCATTTGACAGCCTTTCAGTACATGTTCAAGGGTATTGTTATCGAGAGAGCCGATCTTCTCAAGGAGTCTTTCTTTATCCACAGTTGCTATCTGACTGACAACCGCTACGCTTGTTTTAGGCAGATTTGCAGCACCCTTCTCTAATAAAACATTGCCGGGTATCAATGAAAATTTTGTATTGGATGTGAGCAGTGAGACAACTGTTGTTCTAATATTACTGCTATTCAGGATATTATTCTGGATTATTATCGCAGGTCTTTTCCCTGATGGTACGGAATCGTTAGACGCACCAAACCTTACCCAGTATATATCACCCATGGCAATTCTTCCAGATCAGTATTACCTGCAATCATCTTTGCCATAACACCCTGCTCATTTAAGACATCCGGATCATTAAGTACTTCATTAATCTGCTGTATCAATGCCTCGGCCTTCATTTTTTTAGTTTTTTCTGCAATGGCTTCAGAGACAAAATGGCTTATTTTACATTTCCTTTTTAAGGAAAGGTCCTTGATCTCCTCATACATTTCTTCAGGAATAGTGACACTTAATTTTGTATATCCCATAATTACCTCCTTATAATCCGATTTTTCAATCTATTTGATCATACCAATAGTAGGATTGCCAATCATCTTTTATAAGATTAAGAGAAATTTTATGTTTGGAAATATTTAGGATTCTTTATTATGTATTGTAAAATACTAAGAATGACTATAAAATAAGGTCATATTTTAGCATTAAATAAGAAGCCATAATAGGAGATGAATAATGAAAACCATATTAGCAACTTTATCTGCAAGCATATCCGAACTTAAAAGAAATCCCAGTGCATTATTGCAGGAGGCAGAAGGGAATCCCATTATTATCCTGAACCATAACAGACCCGCAGCTTACCTGATACCTGCAGAAACCTATGAAGCGATGCTCGATTTTATTGATGATCATGAACTTGGTGTAATTATAAAACAGCGTCAAGATGAAAAATCAGAAGCTGTAGAGGTCTTGATTGATGACATATAAGTTAAAATTTCTTCCTTCTGCTCTTAAAGAATGGGAAAAACTTGACAGGTCAATAAAAGATCAGTTTAGAAAGAAACTTCATGAAAGACTTGAAAACCCGCACATCCCTTCAGCGCAACTTCATGGTTTTAAAAATCACTATAAAATTAAATTACTAAGCTCGGGATACAGACTTGTTTATGAAGTAATCGACAACGAACTGTATATCCTTGTTATTGTGGTCGGGAAAAGAGAAAAAGGTGCAGTATATAATATTATGAAAAAACGCAGACCATAAATAAAAGACAGCTAGGGTTTTTATCTTAACCGATCCCAACATGTTCTTCACTTTGTCTGGTAATTTTTCTAAAACACCTGGTTGCTTATCCATATAGGATACTATTACAGGCAACAGATCATCTTTGCCTTCCTTTACCAGCAGAGGTACAACCTTTTGTTTAAAGGCGCACAGTATGTAATTCTCATTCATCCGGCTAAGGGCTGCATTCAGTCTGTTAGCCCCTTCATCTTTATCCTTTGACCGGGCGATCAGAATAAGCCAATAAGATATTGTTTATAATATTTCCCATAATCCCCAGAATTCCGGGAAGGATTTTATAACACACCCTTCATTCTTAATTATAATACCCTGAATCTTTAGACCTGCCATTGCATAGCTCATGGCAAGGCGGTGGTCATTATGCGGGTCTATCTCAGCACCATGAAGTTTTTCTCCTCCATAAATAACAAGTCCATCCTCCTTTTCCTCAACCCTGCTGCCGATAGCCCTTAACTCATTTGCAGTATCAGCTATCCTGTCACTTTCCTTGTGTCTGAGGTGCGGGACATTATTTATCTCGGTTTTTCCTTCTGCAAAAAGGGCGATAACCGCAAGGGTGGGAACCATGTCAGGCATTGTTCCCATATCAATTTTTATTCCCCTTAACTTCCCCCCACTCACTGTTACAGAATTATCTTCGCACATTACACTGCAACCCATTTGCTCCAGGATCTTTAAAAGCCCGATATCTCCCTGCCTTGTTTTAAATGGATGTATATTCTCTGTTTTAACACTGCCCCCTGTTATGGCTGCAGCGCCCCAGAAATAGGATGCTGATGAGACATCCCCCTCTATCTCATATTCGCACGCCCTGTATGATTTCCGGGAAGGGATTCTAAAAGAGAGATAATCATCACACTCCACATCTACCCCGAAATCCTTCATTACATCCAGTGTAAGATCTATATATGGCCTGGATACAAGCTCCCCTTCCACCTCTATAATAATCTCCGATTCTGCATATGGCCCTGAAAGCAGGAGTGAAGATATGTACTGGCTGCTTATGTCACCTGGAATCTTTACCTTACCGCCCTTGATCCCGCTGGCATTTATTAATACAGGTGGAAAACCTTTTTTATCTGGATATGATGAATCAACTCCTAAACTTTTCAGGGCATCAACAAGATAGGCGACTGGTCTTTGTTTCATCCTGTCACTCCCGGTAAAGAGAAATTCTCCTCTGGCGAGGGCCACTACTGATAAAAGAAGCCTGTAGGATGTACCTGAATTACCAAGGTCAATCGTCTGCTTAATGTTCGACTGGTGAAATCGCCCGCCATTACCATGCACAATTGTAATATTACCGGTGACATCAATATTTATGCCTAACTTTTGAAGCGTGCTTGCGGTATAAAGTGTATCCTCACATGATAAAAAAGATCTAAGCGTACTCTTTCCATCTGCAAGACCGGCTGCAATAAGCGCCCTGTGGGTAAGGCTTTTTGAGCCGGGGATACTCACTGTGCTGTTCAGATTATCTTTTTGTTTTATTATTTTCATCTGGCTTATCTTTTTTATCTTCGTAGGGGCGGGATTTATTCCCGACCTCTTTGCGGTGGCATATAAAATGCCACCCTACATTTCATTCATTGTAAAGATATTCTTCAACCACCTTTTTCATGACGTCCACAGGGGCATCTTTGCCAGTCCACAGCCTGAACTGATCAGCCCCCTGATAAATAAACATGCCAATCCCTTCAACTACCCTGCACCCCCTGCCTGCGGCAAGATGGAGAAGCTTAGTTGTTTTAGGATTATATATGATGTCCATTACCGTCATGCCTGGTCTTAAAGCATTTTCAGGAACAGGGCAAATATCGATAACAGGGGACATGCCCACAGGAGTGGTATTTATGAGGATATCAGCCTTTACATCGGGAACTTGCTCCATCTCTATGAATCCTGCATCAAGAGACCTGCATAATTCCATGCCTCTTTTAACTGACAGGTTAGCAATCATCAGCTTTACATTATTTTTTTTCAGAATAAATCCTATTGCCCGTGCAGCGCCCCCTGCACCAATAATGATGCAGCTCTTTCCATTTACAGAAACCACCTCTTCAAGGGCCTTTAATACGCCCGATGCATCAGTATTAAATCCTATCAGCCTGTTATTATTATTTACCACAGTATTAACAGCACCTATCTCTTTTGCAAGGGGATCAAGCTCATCCAGAAATGGCATGACTGATGACTTATAGGGGATTGTTACACTCATACCCTTTATGCCAAGGCTGCGCATCCCCTTAACAGCGCCTTCAATATCATCTGATTCAAATGTAAGATAAACTGCATTTACACCTTTTTGAGAGAAGGCAGCATTATGCATTATTGGGCCAAGGGAATGCCTGACCGGATTTCCTATAACCCCGTATAGTTCAGTATATTGATCGATCTTAAAATTCAATTATTTCACCGCCCATTCGCTAAAGCTCATTCAAGACGCAAAGAGCGCAGAGAAAATCTTTGTGTTCTCTACGTCTCCGTGGTGACCTTTTTTCATTTTATATCTTAAAATACTCAAGTAGTCGTTTCATCTCCTGAACCGGGATCTGCCCAGCAGCAGACTCTTCACCTTCTTCAAGTGAAGCAAAGGTTAAATATCCCCCCATAAGAGGACTGAACACCCTGCTCATTCGTCCCAGCGGCCCCATGCAAAACGCAATTATATCCGCGCCCATTTCCCCTGCTTCAGAAACCAGTTCCAGCATTCTCAGGTTGTCTTCAATGCTCCTGGCCATGGTGACTATCTTTACTATATCACCGCCGACCCTGATACTTTCATCAAGAAGAAATAATAAATCGCCTTCCGGTGGAGTATATTCCATTATATGTGTGGAAATAATAATACGGCTGTTTTTCCTGTTTTTAATAATCTCATTACGCAGTTTAGCAGGCATACTCAGTTCAACATCAATACAGGCCGCATTGGCATCAGCCGCACTTTTCAGGTAACTTACTATGGTTAAAGGGTCGTGCGTGCCCTGCCCTCCTTCTTTTACCGATCGATAGGTTACAATAACCGGTCTTTCTGCTGCCTGGATTATATCATGTAGATCAAATGAATCCATAAGATCAAGGCGGAGTTCAAAAATATCTGTGTGTTCTTTAGCCTCAGATATTTTTTTTAAGGCCCCCCTGGTATCTTTTGCAACTATTGGTATACAGAGTAAATATTTTTTCCTTGCCATCAATTAATTGACCCTCTTCTCTTTATAACAGCCCATAAACCTTAAACTTGAAGTTACCTTCTTTATCTGTTCCATTGAAGCAACCACCTTTTCATCCCTGTTTGAACCTATAAAATCAAGGAAAAAGGTGTAATTGCCAGCCCCGCTCTGGATCGAGCCGATACGGGTCAGGTTGATATCATGTTTTGCAAATATCTCAAGCACATTAAACAGGGTGCCCGCACGATGGGCCGTTGAAAAAAGTATTGAGCATTTATCGCCCTCTGCAACATCCTCCTTTGCCGAGAGGATAAGAAACCTGGTCATGTTTCTCTCAAAGTCATCTATATCCTCTTTAATGACCTCCAGGTCATATATCTCAGCGGAAAGTTTACTTGCAATAACCGCTGATGATTTCGGTGTCTCCTCTGCAAGCATCTTTGCTGCACCCGCAGAATCATAATACTGGAGAGGCTCAAGATGATTTCTCTCAAGAAAATTACGACACTGCCCGAGTGCCTGGGAACTTGAATATACGCTCCTGATATCACGATGGTCAGTCCCTGGAAGAGTCATAAGGCAGAGGTAAACCGGCAGCTCCACTGCACCTACAACATAGAGACCTGCATTAACGAGGAGTTCATTCACCTCGCCAACCACCCCACCAAGGGTGTTTTCAACCGCAACTATACCGTAATCAAACAACCCTTTTTTTATCCCTTCAAAAACCGCTGAATAATTTGAACAGGGAACAGATACCCATTCACTGTTCCATGCCCTTAAGGCTACTTCGCCATAGGCCCCATGCTCGCCCTGAAACCCTATCAACCTGTAATCCCTCTGCTGAAGGGCCTTGCTCTCCTTAATTATCTCTGTATAAACCTTTTCAACAAATTCGGAATTTATAAGCCCTGTTGAATTGAGCCTGATCCTTTCGATGATCTCTCTTTCCCTGTCTTTATCTTCAATGCTGGTCTTTAATTTTTTTGCCATTAATGCCAGTTCCATGCGGTAATTAAGTATCCTTAAAATCCTTGAGTCAAGAAGGTCTATCTTTTTTCTTATATCTTTTAGTTCCATCATTTGCGCCCCTATTTTTGATTATCAATCATTATCATACATTCCTGCAGTTGCCTTATCTTCTTCATCATGCTCATAAACATAGGCGGTGAAAGGCTCTGATCACCATCACAAAGGGCCTCTGCCGGATTCCGGTGTACCTCAACCATTACGCCATCTGCACCGGCTGCAATTGATGCCAGACACATCCTCTCAACAAGGCTTAACCGCCCAGTACCATGTGAAGGGTCCACAATAACAGGCAGATGTGACACCTCCTTTATTGATGGCACAATTGCAAGGTCAAGGGTGTTTCTCGTATATGATTCAAATGTCCTTATACCCCTTTCACATAAAATCACATTCGGGTTTCCCTCTGCAAGCACATACTCAGCGCAACTGAGCCACTCGCTCAGGGTAGAAAACATGCCCCTTTTAAGAAGTACCGGTTTACCTGCCTTGCCAACCTCCTTTAAAAGTGAAAAGTTCTGCATGTTCCTTGTGCCGACCTGGAGTATATCCACATACTCGCACACCCATGACACATCGCGCGGATCAAGCACCTCTGTTACAACCGGAAGACCAGATGCCTTACCTGCCTTTTCAAGTATCTGAAGTCCTTTAATCCCTAAGCCCTGAAATGCGTATGGAGATGTCCTGGGCTTGAATGCCCCGCCCCTCAATATGTCAGCGCCTGCCTCCTTTACCTTAATTGCGGTTTCAACTGCCTGTTCTTCACTCTCAATACTGCATGGGCCTGCAATAACTGTGAACCCTTGTCCGATTGTTACATCCCTAACCTTGATAAGGGTTCTAGCCTGATCCTTCGCCTTAATTGTGGTAAGTTTTAGATTTTTCATTTTTTAACCATTTAACCTCTTGGAATTCTGGGATAGGAGCCCAGTATTTTCAGGAACACACAATCTCTTTCCATCTCCCTCAGGGCGGCATCCAAATTTACATCCTCCCTGTGACCTTCTATATCTACAAAAAAGAGATATTCCCATTTTAATGTCTTTGCAGGCCTTGACTCAATCCTTGTCATGTTAATCTCCCTGTCAGCAAGCACAGAAAGACATTTGTACAGTGTGCCTGGTCTGTCTTTAAGAAAGAACATGATGGATGTCTTATCCTCCCCGGTTGGTTTCGGGCTTTCTTTTCCAATGACAAAAAACCTTGTAACATTGCTTTTATCATCCTCTATCCCCTCATAAAGGATATTAAGACCATATCTTTCAGCCGCAAAACGGCCTCCAATTGCCCCTGCATTAGGCTCCACCTTTACTGTTTTTGCAGCAAGCGCTGTACTGGAGAGCTCATAAACCTCTATTCCCGGCATATTTGATCTTAACCATGATCTGCACTGGGCAATTGCCTGTGGATGAGAGTAAACCCTGCGAATGCCATTAATACTTTTCTCTCTGCTCAAAAGGTTTTGCCTGACACTTAAATAATATTCTGCGCATATATTGACATCATATTTATTAAAGAGATCCTGTGTGATGTTTACTGTCCCTTCGCAGGAGTTTTCTATTGGTACAACACCCTGCTCACACTCGTTGTTTACAACCATTATAAAGATATCCTCAATGGTCTCCGCACCTTTAAGAAGCGTATTACCGCTGAAAAGCATGGTTGCCGCCTCGTGAGAAAATGTTGCCTCTGGGCCAAGATAGCAGACACATGATGGTTCATTTTTTTCCATTTTAAGATTCTGCATCCTGTAATTTATTATAGTTTTCCATAATCATGCTGCGGAGAAAATGATCGGCAAGCGTTATCTTAACCATTGCCTCCATAACAGGGATAACCCTTGGAATGGCCGTTACATCAAATCTGCCTGAACTCTTTATCTTTTCAGGGTTTCTATTCTTATCAACTGTATCCTGCTCTATAGCTATTGAGGGAATGGGTTTAACTGCTGCCCTGAGTATTATATCATCACCATTTGATATGCCTGCAAGTATCCCCCCTGCATTGTTTGAGCTGAAACCAGATAGCGTAAGGGGATCATTATTCTGTGACCCTTTTAGCCTTGCGGCCTCAAACCCGGCGCCTATTTCAATACCCTTGACTGCCCCTATGGACATAATGGCCTTGGCAAGGTCAGCGGAGAGTTTATCAAAGACCGGTTCACCTAAGCCCGCCGGGCACCCTTTTACCAGCACCTCAATAACCCCGCCAAGTGAATCGCCATTCGCCTTTGCCTCTGAAAGGGCTTTCTCAATTTCTTTGTATTTTTTCATGTCAGGGCAGTACAAAGGGTTATCCGCAATCACTGAAAGGTCCTTTGTCTCTATGCCTATCCCGCCCAGCTCAACAGTATAGGCAATCACCTTTATGCCTGCCTGTGAGAGGATCTTTCCTGCGATTACACCTGCCGCAACCCTTGCAGCGGTCTCCCTAGCTGAATACCTTCCTGCACCCCTGTAATCATAATGGCCATACTTCATGTGATAGGTGTAATCACCATGACCTGGCCTGAACAGGTTTTTCATGTAGTCATATGATTTAGCCCTCGCATCCCTGTTCTTTATAAAAAGGGCAATGGGCGCACCGGTTGTGCGGTCTTCAAAGACACCGGAGAGGATTTCCACATCATCCTCTTCTTTTCTGGGTGTGTCAAACTCACCTGTCCCCGGCCTTCTCCTTGCCATCTCAAGATCAAAATCTAACTTCTTCAGCATTATACTGGGGGGGCACCCATCTACAACCACACCTATCCCCTGACCATGTGATTCCCCAAAGGTTGTGATCCTGAATATCTCTCCAAATGAATTACCTGCCATTTTTTCTCCTGTCTATTGCCTTCCGACTTCTGACCTCTGACCTCTGACTCCTGACTTCTGGCTTCTGTCTTCTGACCTCTGACCTCTGACTTCTGACCTCTGTCTTGTTTTCACCCTTTCAATTACCATATCCGCCACATCATTGATATCCATTTTACCAGTATCAACTTTCATATTACATGCTTTACTGTATAAAGGCCCTCTTTTTTCCATAACCTCAGCGGTTTCATCAACAGGCTTATTACCGGTCAATGAGGGGCGGCTTTCTGTTGATCTATTATCTCCTTTAAGTCGTCTTTTTACAGTATTGATATCAGCATCCAGCCAGACGATAAAGCCATTGGCCTTCAGATTTTCCATATTGATATCACTGGTAACAGCACCCCCTCCTGTAGCGATCACAAGATTATCCTGTGCTGAGACCTCTTTTATGACCGCTTTCTCCATATCCCGGAAATATGGCCACCCCTTTTCCTTTACCATTTCATTGATACTGCACCCGGATTTTTCAGTAATCAGGTCATCTGTATCCACAAATCTCCTGCCAAGTTTATGAGCTATCAGCCTCCCGACAGATGTCTTCCCAGTACAACGATATCCGATAAGAACGATATTCATTTTTACACTGCCTCAATAAAAAAGGCCGTGAGTATTTCCACCCACGGCCTTTAATTCATAAAAAAGAAACATTAAACCATGGGCAGACCTCTTGTGCCAAAAAAGTAAAAGAAAAACTGCCATGTATCTCTTTGTTTCATAGTGTATTAACCCGCTTAAAATAAATTATTGAAATTATATGAAAACTTACTTTTTATTGTCAAGGTTAAAAATAGCTTGACAAATATTTACATGGCTAATATTTTACAACCCCATGTGCAGAGAACTTTTAAATATCACAAACATTAACTGGTGGTGGCGTACCTCTAACGTTAAGGAGTGCCTGCCAGTGTAAGCTTTTTTTATAATAACCGGGGGCATTTTCTTAAGGCCCGCGGTACAAATATTACAGGCCGTGGGTTTTAAACTCACGGCCTTTTTTTATTTCAGGAGCAGCAATTGAAAAAGAAACCTTCATTCAGTGATTTTCAGCAGATGGCGCGCCATGGCAACCTGATACCAGTATATCAGGAGTTTCTGGCAGATATAGAGACCCCTGTGTCAACATATCTTAAACTCCGTGACAGCTCATTTTCATATTTGCTCGAAAGCGCTGACGGTGGGAGCAGGTGGGGCAGGTACAGTTTTATCGGTTTTAAACCCTTTATCAGTATCCTCACCAGTGAAAACAGTGTGGAGATACATAAGGGAGATAAAAAGGAGATTATCACGGATGTAAAAAATCCATTTGATATCCTTAAGGGTATTTCCAGAAGGTATACTCCGGTCATGAGCCCTGATCTCCCTCCATTTCAGGGCGGGCTTGTAGGGTATGTTAATTATGACCTTATACGAAAATGGGAACGGCTGCCGGATATAGAGCCTCTGGATAGCTCTCTCCCTGAATCAATCTTTACTGCCAGTCAGAACCTGATCGTATTTGATCACCTTACCCACGTGATGAAGGTGATCTCCTTTGCTTATATAGAAAATGGCTGCAATATGGAGGAGTGCTATAAAAGGGCCTGCAACGAGGTAGATGAGACCATTTTCAAATTAAAAAAACCTGTCCGTGATATTGATAAGGGCGTAACAATAACTGAGCTCAAGTCTAATTTCAAGAAAGAGGTTTTTGAGGAGGCCGTAAAAAAGGCCAAGGAATATATTGTAGCTGGGGATGTAATCCAGGTTGTTATTTCACAGCAGTTTACAGGTGAAATACAGGGTGAAGATTTTCAGATTTACCGCCAGTTGAGGAGCGTTAACCCTTCTCCATACATGTTTTATCTTAATTTCGGAGACATAAAATTCATTGGGGCATCTCCTGAAATACTTGTGAGATTGACCGATGGTAAGATTGAACTCAGGCCCATAGCCGGTACCAGACCTCGCGGCGCTACTGATGAAGAAGACCTTAGACTTGAAAAAGAGCTTATGGCAGACCCAAAGGAAAGGGCAGAGCATATCATGCTTGTTGATCTAGGTAGAAATGATGCGGGTAAGGTTGCTGCGCCTGGTTCCGTAAGCGTGCCAAGACTGATGGAGATAGAACGTTATTCACATGTCATGCATATTGTCTCACGGGTTGAAGGCACCCTGAGAAAGGACAGGGATTGTTTTGACCTATTCATATCATCATTTCCGGCGGGCACTGTAAGCGGGGCGCCAAAGATAAGGGCAATGGAGATAATAAGCGAGCTTGAGCCGGGCCAGAGGGGCCCCTATGCCGGCGCAGTGGGCTACTTCGGATTCAATGGCAATATGGACTTCTGTATTACAATAAGGACAATCACCATTTCAGGCAACAGGCTCTCCATACAGGCAGGGGCAGGCATTGTAGCAGACTCAGACCCTGAAGAGGAATACAGGGAAACCATAAGAAAGGCCAGCGCAACATTTAATGCAATAGAAAGGGTAAAGGAACAATGATACTCCTCATAGATAATTACGACAGCTTTACATATAACCTTGTCCAGTTGATAGAGCCCATGGGACAGGAGGTTAAGGTGTACCGGAATGATGAGATAGATATCCCTAAAATAAACTTACTCTCCCCAGAGAGTCTGATGATCTCGCCAGGGCCATGCACCCCTGCAAAGGCAGGTATCTCGATAAAGGCCATAAAGGAGTTTGGAAAAAAGATTCCTACACTCGGGGTATGCCTGGGGCACCAGGCAATAGGCGAGGCATATGGCGGGGTTGTGATAAGGGCAGGGAGGATCATGCATGGAAAGACATCCATGATTCATCATGATGGAAAAGGGATATTTAGTGGATTACCAAACCCCTTTGAGGCGGTGAGATACCACTCTCTGATTGTTGAAAGAAAAACATTACCTGCATGTTTCGAAATAAGCGCATGGACAGATGAAGGTGAGATAATGGGTCTAAGACATAAAGAGCATCAGGTTAATGGTGTACAGTTTCACCCTGAATCCATACTAACAGATGCAGGAGACCTGCTTTTAAGTAATTTTTTGAACTTTAGGGGTAACTGATAATGATACGTGATTATATAACTAAGCTTGTAGATACCATCAGTCTTACCGAATCCGAGATGGAAACAGCAATGGATGAAATCATGTCCGGAGAGGCGACCCCTGCACAGATCGGGGCCTTTATTACCGCCTTAAGAATAAAGGGTGAGACGGTTGATGAAATAACAGGCGCAGCAAAGGTTATGCGGAAAAAGGCAACAAAGGTTAATGTATCTCCTTCAATGGCAAAAGATGGAATTATACTAGATGTTGTCGGGACAGGAGGAGATGGAGCAAGAACCTTCAATGTCTCTACAGCCGCTGCATTTGTAACTGCGGGGGCAGGCATCACAGTCGCAAAGCATGGCAACAGGGCAGTATCAAGCAGATGCGGAGCTGCCGATGTGCTGGAAAAACTGGGAGTAAACCTGAACATAAGCCCTATGGATGTGGAACGATGTATAAATGGAACAGGCATTGGGTTTCTTTTTGCTCCTCAATTTCACGGCGCCATGAAATATGCAGCAGGCCCCAGAAAAGAGATCGGCATAAGGAGTGTATTTAACCTCCTGGGTCCCCTTACCAACCCTGCAAGTGCAACAGTCCTTGTGCTCGGCGTATACAACATTAATCTGACAGAAAAGATAGCAATGGTACTTAACCGGCTCGGGGTAAAAGAGGCATTCGTTGTGTGCGGCGAAGGGAACCTTGATGAGATCAGCATATGCGGTTTTACAAAAATATCGCTTGTTAAGGATGGCAAAATAAATACCTTTGAAATAACCCCTGAAGAGGCCGGCTTTAAAAGGGCTGATATAAATGATATTGAGGGGGGTGATGCCACCTATAACGCAAGCATCATCAAAGATATACTTGATGGCATAAAGGGGCCGAAAAGGGACATGGTACTTTTTAATGCCTCTGCTGCATTTGTTGCAGCAGGTTATGCAAAGGACTTTAAAGAAGGGGTAAGGCTTGGTGAAGAGACCATAGACGCAGGAAAGGCAAAGGCAAAATTAGAGGAGTTGATCAGGTTTACGAACAGCCTATCCTGATCGATTTACCTTGCGCCTTGAGCCCTGAGCCTTGCGCCAGTTAATTATGGTTAAATAATTTATTAATAACTGAAAAGACGTAATAATCGCATTTTAATATAAGGCACCACCCATGCACCAGAAACTAAAAGAGATAATAGAGCAGAAACACAAAGAGGTAGCCATACTTAAAAAAGAGGGTATATCTCAGCCTGATATTAATATTCCTCCTTTAAGGGATTTTAAAAAGGCGATTTCTACTCCGAATAGGATCAATCTTATCTCTGAAATCAAGTTTGCGTCTCCTTCTGCAGGAACAATTCGTGAATCGGGTGACCCTGCTGAAATCGGCATTGCGTATGAAAATGCAGGTGCATCTGCAATATCCTTTCTGACTGATAAACTCTTTTTTAATGGCGATATTAAAAACCTGCCCGTTGTAAAGAATGCTGTTAAGCTCCCGATACTCAGGAAGGATTTTATCATCGATGAGATACAGGTCAGAGAGGCAGTGCTTTATGGGGCAGATGCAATTCTGTTGATTGCCCGGATACTCACAAAAAGCCAGCTCAGGGAATTACTCATACTTTGCAGAGAACATGGATTGGCTGCACTAACAGAGGTGCATGACAGGGATGATCTTGATGTTGCCATTAAATGTGGCGCTGATATTATAGGAATAAACAACCGTGACCTTGATACCTTTCATGTTGATATCAATATGACAATGGAACTTATAAAACTTGTACCAGAAGAGTGCATACTAATTAGTGAGAGCGGGATAGAGAGCGGTGATGACATCATAAGGCTTAAAGGTAAAGGGGTAAATGCAGTACTAGTAGGTTCAGCCCTCATGTCTAGCGGGGAGCCGGGAGAAAAGGTAAAAGAACTTGTGGAGGCAGGAAAAGGGAATATTCAGGAAAGAGAAATTAGGAAATAGAAAAGAGGAAAGACTACTGGGGCAGATGATGGTGAAGGTAAAGATATGCGGTATTACAACTTACGATGATGCAGCCATGGCAGCAAGCCTCGGCGCTGATGCACTCGGTTTTATTTTTGCACCAGCGAGCCCCAGAAAGATAGAACCGGTTACAGCGGCAGACATAATAAAGAGACTGCCGCCATTTATAAAAAGTGTAGGCGTATTTGTGAATGAAGATATTGAAAAGATCAGAAATATAATAGCCTGTTGCGGACTTGATGCTGTACAACTGCATGGAGACGAGACACCTGAAACATGCGAAACCCTTATGCCCAGGACAATAAAGGCCATCAGGGTAAAGGATGATACTGATATATCGCAATTAGAGGCATACAGGGGAAAGGTAAGGGCACTGCTGCTTGATACCTATTCTGAAAAGGCGGCAGGAGGGACAGGAAAAATCTTTAACTGGGACAGGGCAGTGGAGATTATTGCACTGGGTATCCCTGTAATTCTTGCGGGCGGGCTTACACCTTTAAACATAGAAGAGGCCATTAAAAAGGTCAGGCCATATGGGGTTGATTTAAACAGCGGTATTGAAAAAAGCCCGGGCAAAAAAGACCATGCGCTTATGAAGGAGCTGTTTCTAAATATGGAAGGAGTTTTTAAATGATAACAACAAAATATTATGGGAAGTTTGGCGGTGCATATATCCCTGAGATACTGGTCTCAACCTTTGAACAACTTGTAAAGGCATTTGATGAGGCCAAAAATGATCCAAACTTCTGGGATGAATATACTAATATAATGTCAAACTATTCATGCAGGCCAACACCTCTTACCTATGCGGAAAACCTTACAAAACACTTTGACGGCGCAAGGATATATATCAAGAGGGAAGACCTGAACCATACAGGCGCACATAAGGCAAATAATGTTATGGGGCAGGGGCTTTTAGTTAAGAGGATGGGTAAGACCCGTGTAATAGCTGAGACTGGTGCGGGTCAGCATGGTGTGGCAACTGCAACAATGGCAGCGAAGTTTGGTTTTGCATGCACTATCTACATGGGTGAAAAGGATGTGGAAAGACAGAGGCCAAATGTATTCTGGATGGAGAGATTAGGCGCAACAGTCGTCCCTGTAATAGACGGGACAAGGATACTTAAGGATGCCATTAATGAGGCATTCAGGGACTGGTCATCAAATATGGATAATACCCATTATGTGCTTGGCACTGTGTGCGGGGCACACCCTTTTCCTGAAATGGTTATGTATTTCCAGTCCATTATCGGAATAGAGGCGCGAAAACAGGTAATGGAAATAACAGGAAAACTTCCAAAGCGTGTATATGCCTGCGTTGGCGGAGGTTCAAACGCACTCGGTATATTCAGCGGTTTTTTAAATGACCCGGTGGAGCTTGTAGGTGTTGAGGCAGGTGGCAAAGGTATTGATTCAGGCATGCATGCATCAAGGCTCGCAAGTAAAGACGGTTCTCCGGGTATCGCACAAGGATATAAGACCTATTTTTTACAGAACAGGGATGGGCAGATGATGGAGACACACAGTGTTTCAGCAGGGCTTGATTATGTTGGGGTCTCACCAATTCTGGCCGACTTGAAGGAAAAAGGGAGGGTAAGGTTTGAAGCCGCGACCGACAAAGAGGTACTGGATGCATTCACCCTGACACTAAGGAAGGAGGGGCTTATCCCTGCCCTTGAATCTTCCCATGCCTTTGCCCAGGCATATAAAGAGGCATCATCATTAAACAGGGATGATATTATTATCATTAATCAGTCAGGTAGAGGTGACAAGGACATATTCACTGTAGCTGATGCATTTAATGACCCTGAATGGCTGAAATTTATCAAGAAAAAGGCGGGAAATTATGTCGCTTGAAAAATATATAAAAGAACAACTGGTTAAAAAAGATATCCTGCTCATGACACATATTGTGCTGGGCTACCCTTCTCTTAATGCAAGTTTCAGGATTATAGAGGCTATGGTAAAGGCCGGTGTTGATATCATGGAGCTTCAGATTCCTTTTTCCGAACCTACTGCTGACGGCCCTGTGATCGTTAAGGCAAACCAGCATGCCATTGATAATGGCACAACTGTTGAGGCATGCATGGAACTTGCAGGCAAAGCTGCCAGAACGTTTGATATTCCATTTCTCATAATGACATATTACAATGTGCCGTACCGATTTGGCATAGATAATTTTTCAAAAAAGATGGCAGAAAATAACCTTATGGGCGCCATTATCCCTGACCTGCCACCTGAAGAGGGTGCTGAGTTCCTTGCCGAGATGAATAAAAAAGATATTGCCCCTATACTTATCTTTTCTCCCACAACAACAGATGAAAGGATGGAATATCTCTCATCATACGCAAAGGGTTTCATCTACTGCGCTGCAAGGAAAGGGGTCACAGGAAAGGATACTAACTTTTCCGAAGAATTGTCAGCGTATCTTAAAAGATGCAGAAATGCCACATCACTGCCACTGGCTGTGGGCTTTGGTATAAAGCAAAAGGCTGATGTGGATTTTTTAAAGGGAAAGGCTGATATTGCAGTAATAGGGACACAGTCCATCAGGGTGATGGAGGAATCAGGTATTGATGCTGTTGGAGGATTCATAAGGGGGTTGAGATGAGGAATAGAATTCAGGAGTCAGTAGACAGAAATCAGTGTAATTTTAACCGCTAAGACGCAAAGGCCGCAAAGTTTTAATTTATCAGGATACAATCTTACTTAACAATTTTTCTTTGCGTTCTTTGAGTCTTAGCGGTTTATTCATTTTAATGTATATCCATACTTAAAGCACCTTCACAACCTCAAGCCAGCCCGGTCTCTCCTTCATTGCTTCTGTAATAGCGGCATCAGAGCCCGCAATCTTTACTGCTCCTTTATCTTTAACAGTACTGAGATATTCTGAAAAGGCGATAAAATCATCCTTTCCTGTGCTCAATATTTCATCCCTGATCTTTTGCCTATCCTCATCTGTTTCACCTGACAGATGACGAAGCATTGAGATATAACCCTTTGCATCTGGAAGCAGGTAGCTGTCCATATTGCCAATGGTGCCAATAATTGATTTTTCAAGTTCAGCCTGACTTATATCAAGCATTCCCATAAAATCAGCAGTATCATCATATGCCCTGATAGTTTTCATTATGTTGGGGTCGCGATATGATAAAAAGGTCAGCATGCCTGAAAGCCGGTCAAAGGTGCAATAGACCCCATATGCGCCCCCCTTTACCCTCACCTCATCCCACAGCCTGGATGTCCTTAAGAACCTTGTGATCACATGAATTGAGCCATTGGGTTTGTAACCATATGAACAGATATTCGTACCCTTTGCAACATAGTTCACCTGGGAAGGGATAATAATTGCCTCGCCATCAGGGAAATTATTGCACTGCCAGCTTTGTACAGGGATATCCTTCGCTGGGAAATATTTTATAAAATTAATTGTATCAGAATTCATCTCTTGCCAGATATCACGGTTTGTCGTGATATTTATGATCATATGATTTCTATTGACAAGGATCCTGCGGATCTCTTCAAGATCAGAAACCACACCCTGCCAGTCTGATTCCATCCTTTCAATGAGTTTCCTTAAAAAAAAGAGGTAAGAGATCCCACTCATCTGTTCTGCTGCCCAGTCTGCCTCATTGAAATTGGCCTTTAGCCTGAGGCTTGCTATCTGATGCCCTGAAGAAATCACCTTTTGCTCCTCCCTGGCCTTTGCCTCAAGCGCGATCTGTTTGAACCTATCAAGATTATCCAGTTTAACATCTAATAAAATATCACGGAATATCTCAAAAAGATCGTCTGTTTTAGATTGCATTGCCTTGCCGCGAAGAAACATGTAAGCCCCGCTCTCTCTTAACCCTTTTCTGCTGGAGGTATGAAATATCGGCCTTATGCCACCAGTCTTTCTGCTTATATGCTGTGAGAGGGAGATATAATCTTCCTTACTGGTACCCATCTCCAGAAGCGCCCTTCCAAAGAGATGTGAATATGGTAGAAATCTCTGTGGGAGTAGATGGAGGTCTAATCCAATATCAACATAAACTATGCCGTTGGTAAAAAAATCATGATACATAATCCTTGTCCCGATCTCTTCTGACTCTTCACATGGAAAAATCCTGTTCTCCCTTTCCATATCTGAGAGTTTAAGAACAGGGATAGAGGCAATATTTTCAGGGGTATCAGCCCTTTCCTGAAGCCCTTTAAGAGTACGGACATCATGTAAAATTTTCTGACTTTCAGAGTCACTTAATCTTTCCAGGTATTCAGCCAGAACTTTTTCCTGGGCATTTTTCTCTTTTTCAATAAGGCCCTTTTCAGGCCTGAGGATTACAGTTGTTCTGTGAGGATTATCGAGAAGATACCTTTCTATCACCTCTTCAAAATAGCGTGGATTATCTCTTATGGCAGATTTTACATCGCTTAATGGCCTTTCAAAGGCTACAAGCGCCAGGGGGTCAAGATTATACAACCACGAATTAAGTGCCCTCAGCATTAATACAAGCCCTCTTGGATAGCTCCCGGTATTATTCTCTCTGAGGGCAAACTCAATAGTATTAAGCGCAGCATCAATATCGTTCCTGTTAATCCCATTTACGGCAAGAGATCTCAGGGTCTGGGTTATCAGGTTCTGTGCCCGGTCAATATTTTCAGGGGCTATCCCCTTCAGCCCTGTGGAAAAATAGGGTTGAATCAGATCGGACTCAAGACCCACACCTGCAAGGTCTTCGCCAAGCCCTGACTCTATAAGCGCCTTTCTTAATGGAGAACCGGGCATACCTAGCAGGATATATTCAAGCAGGTACATTGCAAAGACATTGGCCGGGTCATCACCCTGTGGCAGAAGCCAGTTGACAGTGAACCTGGCCTTGTGATCCTGATTATCATCACCCGGATCATATGACCTGATTAACCTTACCGGGGAGCTGAAGGGTTTCTGTTTTAGGATCCTTGAATCAATCTCATTTTTATCAAAGAGCTTAAGGTATTCATCAATTATCGTCAGCCTCTTTTCAGGGTCATCATCACCATAAAAATAAATTCTTGCGTTGGAGGGATGATAATATTTTTCATGAAACTCTTTGAATTTTTCAAAGGTGAGGTCAGGTATCTTTTTCGGGTCACCTCCTGAATCAAAGGCATATGCATTATCAGAAAAGAGGGACTGCATGGTGTAATCATGCAGGATACTATCAGGTGATGAATATGCACCCTTCATCTCGCTGTATACAACACCCTTGATATCAAGCGGCCCTTCAAGGGTTGACAGCTCATAATGCCACCCCTCCTGCATAAGTTTATAGGGCGTAAGGTCAGGGAAAAACACGGCATCAAGATATACATCAACAAGGTTGTAAAAATCCTGTAGATTCTGGCTTGCCACCGGGTAGCATGTCTTGTCAGGAAAGGTCATTGCGTTTAAAAAGGTCTGGAGTGAACTCTTCATCAACTCAACAAATGGCTCTTTTACAGGATATTTTCTGGAACCGCAGAGGACAGAATGCTCCAGTATATGTGGCAGCCCTGTTGAGTCATTTGGCGGGGTGCGGAATGTTATGCCAAATACCTTGTTTTCATCATCATTAACAAGCGAAAGGATCTCCGCACCTGTCTTTTTATGCCTGTAATAACAGGCAAGGGTGCTGATCTCTGGGATATCCTGTTTTTTTATTAATTCATAGTTGTTATTCATCATATATTTTTCAATAGCCTCGGAAAACTAGATTTTTTCAGTTCTTATTTTATAGGGCTAAAGCCTTTAAGGTCGCTCTACCAGTGCATTTGAAGGCCATAATCCTTATATTCATTAAATGAATTGTCTTTTGAGATAAGAATCCTTTTTTGCTGTATTGCCTGCCATATTAACAGGCGATCAAAGGCGTCACGATGACCCAGTCTGGGGAGTTTATAAAAGGTTGCGACCTCATCAGGGCTAATCTGTGCAATCTCAAAACCTGTTTTATTTGCAAAGCCAGGCAGGTCATCAGGTTTAATGCCTGAAAGATCCAGTTTGCCTATTGAATACTTGAGGGATATCTCCCAGAATGTAATCACACTGACAGCAATACTATTTTCCTGGGAAATGATTGTCTGGATAGTTGCTTTACTCAACTTATCAGGATTAAAGAGCGCCCACAAAAAGGCATGAGTATCAAGGATATATTTCATAAGGAAAGAAACTCATCATCACTTATTTTAAAATCTTTGTGAATATTGCAATTACCGATACCTTTTAAGATACCCAATTTTCTTTCAGGCTTATTTTTGTATTTAGCATATGGTATTAGTACTGCTATCTTTTCCTTTTTCTTGCCATAGCTGACAATTATCTCCCTGCCCTGCCGCAACTCTCCGATTATTTCTGAAAACCGGGATTTCATTTCACCAATAGAAAATGTCTCCATTGATATCCTCCATTTAGACCTGTTAAAACCTGAGTTAAGAATAGGTTTTTCTGGTCAACTTGTCAAGAATGATAAGGAGTAGCTTCCTGCTTGCCAAACAAAAAAGCCGGTTTTAAACCGGCTTTTTTAGAAAGTAAAGATTGTAAAAAAGTATCTTATGGATTTTGAGATTCTTGTGTCTCTTCACCAGCCTTCATGAAATCACCAAGATACATATTGACCATAACCTGTTTTGAATAGACAAGCTTGATTCTTTCAAGCAGGTCATCATCAGGTATGTCCTTTAACGCAGGATATCGGTCTTTTAGCTTTTTAAGGCCAAGGTTTGAATCAACCTTTGGGATCGGGAGCTTCATGTTTATTGCCTCCCCAAGGGTTTTATCCACCAACTCCCAGTTTTCATCCATATCACTCATCTTCTTCCAGTTATTATCTACAAGCCTCCATGCGTCGCCTGTCCACTTGTCTACCTTCATAGTAAGGGCTGCTGTCTTTTTTATTTCATACCTGGGGGCAAAATAATTGAAGAAAAAATAAGAGATAACAACACCAATAATGATCCCCAAAAACAGTGTTTTTTTTCCGTTTTTCATGAAGCTCTCTCCTGTTCTATATATTCCGGCAGAATCTCTTTAAGGGCTTGCCTTATGCCCTCACCATCCTGCTTTTCCATCAGGCTCTCCATTTTTTCAAGCCTTCCATTGAGTATGGTAAGGTCGCAGGAAGTGCCCTTTAAAACCATTATCTTCTTATGGGATGTATTTACTATCCCCTCGCCCTCTGTGATCAATTCCTCATAGAGCTTTTCACCGGGCCTTAAACCTACAAATTTGATATCTATATCCCTGTATGGTTCAAAACCGGAAAGACGTATCAGGTCTTCTGCCATTTCGGCTATTTTAATGGGCACACCCATATCAAGTATAAATATCTCGCCTCCATTACCCATTGAACCTGCCTGAAGTATAAGCTGGCACGCCTCAGGTATGGTCATAAAAAACCTGGTTATTTCACGATGTGTTACTGTTACAGGACCACCCTTTTCTATCTGCCTCTTAAATAGGGGGATTACACTCCCGACACTGCCTACCACATTCCCGAACCTTACAGTAATAAACTTTGTATCAGTGAGGTTGCATCCATTCTGCGCCTGGATCATCAGCTCAGCCACCCTTTTTGAGGAGCCCATAACATTTGCCGGCCTTACCGCCTTATCAGTGGATACAAAAACAAATCTCTCAACCCCTGCATTATTGGCAGCAGCAATCACATTCCTTGTTCCAAGTATGTTGTTACCGACTGCCTCCCAGGGATTATGCTCGAGCATGGGTACATGCTTATACGCAGCCGCGTGAAACACTACCTCAGGCATGGTATCTGTAAATGCCTTTTCAAGCTTACAGGTATCTGTAATATCAGCTAGCCTTGGGATAATGGTTACATTCGGGAAACGCTCTTTCAGCTCCAGATCAATCTCATAAAGCGGGCTTTCAGCACGTTCATAGAGCACAAGGCTTTCAGGCGAGAACCTGCATACCTGCCTGCACAGTTCAGAACCTATTGAACCGCCAGCACCTGTAATAAGCACCCTTTTACCCTTGAGGTAGGCACCTATCCTCTCCTCATCCAGCTTCACAGGCTCTCTGCCGATAAGGTCATTATATGAAACATCCCTTATGGCCTTAATCGTCACCTTACCATTGATAAGCTCACCCATGCCTGGGACAGTCTTATATGGCACACCGCTTTTTTCGCACAGTTTAACAATCTCCCGCATCTCCCTGGCAGCAATGGATGGCATGGCAATCAGTAGCTCCTGTGCCTCCATCTGCTCGACATAATAACCTATCTCATTCCTATTACCCAGCACAGGTATACCATGTATATGCCTGCTTGCCTTATTGGGGTCATCATCAATATAACCCATGATCCTGTATCCAAGATTCGGATTATCATGTATTTCACGGCTGATCTTTTCTGCGCAATCACCGGCGCCGATTATAATAAGCCTTTTACCCTTCCTGCCAGGTTTTACAAGGGCCTTTAAAAAATTGATACTCCTTACCCCTGCTGATTCATCACCTGCGCCTAACCAGTAATAGAGCCTTATAGCAACACGGCTACCAGCTACACAGAGGAGTGTAAGAACCCAGTCAATAATGAATATTGATCGCGAGAACCCTCCCAGCCTGTGTGTAAAAAAGGTAAGGAGTATAACAATCAGTGATGCAATACTGGCAGCCTTAAGGATAGAAAGCAGGTCTGCAAGGCTTGTATATCTCCACATACCCTCATAAAGATTAAAGAGGTAGAAGATTATAATTTTAGTAATTATAACAAAGGGAATAAAACGATGAAGTATTGATAATGAGCTTTCAGGTATAGCAAAGTTATACCTGAGCAAATGGGCAAAATACCAGGAAAAGCCAATGAGGATAATATCAATAAGAAAGATAATGAAAAAATTTTTATATAAAAATCTGGGCATTAGTCTTTTATCTCTTTATAGTATTTCGATGAATATATAAAAATATTATCCACACATTCCAGCAATGGTGGCGTAAGGGTCAACACACTTTTATATATGTCATATATTGTATCTGATTTATATTCATGTGAGATTTCATTTCTGAGAAGTCTTATCTTTACAAAATCATCAGCGGATTTAATAATCCCTTTCTTTTCCGCCCTGTTTATGCGATCTCTAATAGTCCCTTCATCTTCAAGATCCAGGGCATCAAAATACCTTAAAATCTTTTGAATTATCAGATCACTCAACCTCGCAAATCGGCTGGTAAGGGCCTCAAAGCTTTCAAGTTCATCATTTGTTAAATCATCTCTCAGGCCAATTAAAGAACATTTTTTATAGGAGTATTGAAAAATATCATTGGCTTTTTCAAGTTCTTTCAACTCATTTTTCATGATTTCAAATAAATTACTCATTGTAGCCTGACACCTTTCTCAAGAGCTAATTTCACAAATGGATCACCCCTGTGTCTTGCTATCAAAAGGTCAACCTTCTGCTCCTCTATCCTTTCAAACAGTGCAGCCTTGATAGCAAGCTTATCAAAAAATTCTAATTGATCTGATAACACTAAAATATCTATATCTCCTCCCTTTTTCAGCATATCTGTCCTTGATCCAAATAAATAAACCTCAGCATGAGGATCTAACTTTCTTACTGATTCTAAAATTGCTCTCTTTTCTTTTTCTGTTAACCGCATATTATAATTATTACCAAAGCCCTTATTCCAGGTAAATGAATTTGCCTGTCAGTTTTTTATCTCATCTGATTCATTTTTAAATTTTCCAGGCATAAGCTCACCGGCTATGCTGTAAAGATCCTTCCAGTGGGAGATTGTCTGCCCCACGTCCCTTGTCCAGGGTGATATACCATAATTAAGTGTCTTTGTTGAGTCCTTTGTATAAAACATCCTTAATGGTACCCTCATGTAAACACCCTTATGGTTATAGTCATCATTAAACACGGGCTGATTGATATTGTCCGTATCAGTAAAGGTCATAAACATGCCAAGTATAACACCCGTCTTGTATCTCCGGTTTATGTCAAATTTCCAGCCCACATCACCGGCTAAGAACCTTCCGTACTGTGTCTTAAATGTTATGTCAAGACCAGGGTAATAATAATAAGCATTACCCAGCAGTGTGTATCTGTCCACATCCATCAATTCAAACAGTTTTTTAGGTACACGTTTTTTAACCCAGTCTGCTTCAACGCCCAGTGCCGCCCTGCCATCGCCAATAAAATAGAGAGACTCACCGCCCACTCCGGCATACATTAAATCAAAATATCCCAGACTTACACGGCTGAACCACCTGTCAGAGAGGCGCAGGATCTGATTAATCATTAATCTGTCAAAAGTGTAATTGTCCTTTTTATACTTGGATATATCACTCCTCACAACATCATGGGGCAACTCTTCTGCTGTAGGAGATGAAATATTGGAATAGAAAGGCACAGTAAACCGTGCATAGGCAGATGCGCCTTTCCAGAGATCAAATGTAACATAGGGCGCTACACCTGCTGAAAACTTCCAGAAACCTGAAGGGTCATTCCAGTAAATATCAAGATCAGGGCTTATTTCCCATTCAAAATTAAAATCCTTTTTGTCTGAAACCTTCAAATAATTCTTCGCATCAGTCTCTGCAATACCATTTGTAATCTCTACCTTAAGTAGCTTATTCACAAAGGTCTCTTCAGGAATATCACCCAGGATGTATTTATCCATATGGTCAGGTTTTACTGAAATTTTCAGGATAGGGAAATCACCTTTTTTTACAACCGCAGTTAAAAGCCGGGTATCATGAGGTGAATTGAAAAGCATGTGTCTTAATACCCTTCCAACCGCTTTTTGATTGGAGAGATATCTATTATTCTGAAATTCACAGATGATATCCTTTCCATCTGTATAAATCGCTACATCACCAAAACCTGCCTTTTTTACAGCATCATATATGGACTGGATTATCGCCCTGTTATCCCGCTCATTAAAGGGCCTTCTATCTACCGGTAAAAGAGGAGCTGGATCAGGGGCCTGTGGGAGCACCTGATCGCCCAAAAGAGAACCTACACTGAGGGAGAGGCCCAGAGTATCCCCACGCTGAAAGGATATCCCCATATCAATGCCCTTTATTATCCTTGCCCTTAAACCAACATTGACAGGCGTCTTGGCGCCCTGAGGCACACCACGAGCGCTTGGGACATCCTCTTCATATTTGATGGGGTTATATTCTGCCATGAACATGAACCTGTCACTCAGCTCAAACTCAAAACCCCCAAAAAGGCTGTACCTGTCTGTGAAAAATTTCACCTGACCTCCGCTGAACCTTTTACTCCCAATCCCAAATGTAAGATCAAGGGGATACACCTGACGGCTCATAACAATGTATTCGCTAGTAAAAAGGCCAGTGCCATGAAAGTCATTAAAACCGATAGCAACAGCAGGCAATTCCCTTGATTCAGCAAATAATTGATACTTTATATCAAATGCCTTGTCTTTATTTGAACCATAGTTCTCTGTAAGAGCAGGTATATTTGTTATTGCTGTCAATCTACCTGAAAACTCTAAACCCGGGAGTAAACCTATCCCTGCATTGATCCACCTGTAGGGTGAAGCAACAGCTCCACTGAATCTCACTACTCCATCATCCAGTATCCTTGCATTGGGGATCTCCATAAGGCCTGTACCGCCCCAGTTTGATGTATTTACAAACTGCCGGTCAGATGAAAATGAGATTTCAGCAGTAAAAAGCAGTATTAATGTCAATACAGAAAGAACAAAATTTGAAAGCCGGAAATTTAATTTATTCATAATGCTGATCAATGATTATTATTTTTTACAGATTGTAAAACCAGAGCAAATGTAACTCAAAATGATAACAACTCTGAACCTTTTATAACTTGCTACATTCTTTTATTACAGAGGGGATGTCAACCTTAATGTTGTTTATTTTCAATGATCTTGGCTCATATTTATTCGTAGTTACCTGCCTCTTTACTCTTTGAAACTATTAATATCTTAAATACTTAATTGTTTTAGATATTCAGGGAAAAGAATAATCTTTTTACTGTCCTACCCCAACTTCTGACTTCAGATTTCCGGATTTCCAATTGTCTTATGAATTATTTGAAAAATATTTTTCAAGAAGTGGTGAATGTTGAGAATCAAAGGGGTTTACAACTGTAATGCCTCTCCAGATAAAACCTGTCTGTAAATCTTCACTCAAAAGCAGGCGACATTGGTTCTCCGCAGCAACAGCCATAATCAATGCATCCCATATTTGAAGCTTATGATCTACAGCCAGATCCATTGCTGCCTGAAATGATGCCCAGGAGGATTGGGCAACTTCATAACTGTCAGCCCAGCTTATAATTGCCTCTCTCGAAAGCATAGGCGCTCGTCCTGCCTTCCCTGTAAGGACCCTGAAGAGCTCCCCCAAAGTCTGGGCAGGGATAAGGATCTCTTCAGCCGGCAACCTCTCTAAAAGATATATTGTTTTACTACAGCGCACTTCATCTCCGATCCCTTCTGCATATGCCAGGATATTTGTATCAAGGGCTATTCTCATCATTATTCACTATAAAGGTCTTCTCGTGTCCAATTACGGACCCCTGTAACCGACTGGGACTTTAAACGAGATAGGAGAAGTTTTTTCATTGCGCTTTTTCGCATAGTGTCTGATGATATAGATGTTATCTTTGCCACAGGGGTACCTCTGGAAAGAATGGTTACATCTTCACCCATCCGAACTTCCTTTAATAATTTAGAAAAATCACGATTTGCATTAGCTGATGTTATAGTCTTCATATAAATCCTCCGCTAAAGGTAGTTAATAACACTACTTTAAAGGAAGGAGGTCTAACTGTCAATTGCTTTCCCTGATTTTTGAAATGCTACCCTACATAAGGAGCCAAATAACAAAAAAGCCGGGGTGAAACTCTGCCTCCGACTTTTCAGATTGCTGACCTCTGATCTCTGACCACTATTTTTATATATCTTTAATTTAACTTTACCCTGTTTTCTTTTGGATGGCAAAAAGCGGCGTTCTATTTCTTTCAGGACCTTTGCCAGAATATCTTCTATAACAGCTTGAAAAAATACCTTTGAAATATACCTACAATTATAATTCTCCAGCCATTTTTAATGCTGCTTCAACAATAGATGCGCCCATCCAATAACCATTATCTCGCATATTTTGTAAGGCTGATCCAACGTTTTCTATGAGCCCTTTATTTTTTGCCTCAACAAGGATTCTTGCAGATCCAATAACCTCCAACCCATATACAGTTCTTGCAATCTTTCTTGCTTTGCGTTCATCGATTAATGTAAAATCCGCCTTCAATTCTCTTGCAAGTGCAATTACAGATGCCTCTCCCTCGTCCAGAGATTTTAACAACAAAGGATCAATCGAGGTAGAAATCGGTAAAACCTTTATCCATTGTACCCTGTTGTAATTGGACAAACCTGCATTTTCTGATCCACCAGCCAGGATCTCTCTATGAACTGCCTCGGGTACAGCGATAACATCAAAAAGGTCTCGAAGAATATCTATACGATTAATTAGTGATAAGGCTACAAGCGGGCCTGTATTACAAACCATTTTACCAAGCATGTATCACTCTGAAAATTCGGCGTTAATCTCTTCCTGATCCCATTGCACGCTGGATGCGCCATAACGATTGCATTCCAGCAAAAATCTAACACGGGATACCTTTGCCATTCTTGCCGCCTGACCGGATGTAAGCCTTCCCATTTCAAATAACTTGACAGCCAGGGCGAATCTGGCCTCTTGCTCAAACGTTTCATTGCTCTGGTTCAGTACAGCAGGTATGAAATCGGGATATTCTATCTCTATCATTCGCATGCTATACCTCCTTTATCATTTAAAATTATTAATGTTCGTATAAATTATATCAAAACCATTTTATTTTGATAGTTATTTCAAAAACGCCTACAGTGGAAATAACATTGCCAAGAATCTTTGTTAATAGAGCTATATCCCCTCTTACCTCAAGCCTCAAGTCTCAGGTCTCTCTGATCTCCGTTCTCTGACTTCTGTCTTCTTTCTTCTATCTTTTGTCTCTTGTCTCTTGTCTCAGGTCTCAGTTCTCCGCCCTCATCCCTCTCATTCCGGTTTCAAATTTCAGGTCTCATCCCTCTATCTTCTGTCTTCTGACATCTGGTATCTGTCTTCTGACTCCTGGCTACCGACTTCTGGAATTTCGAATCCCCTTAACCACCCTCTCCAAATCCTCTTCATCCATTTCAACACCTCATACGAATGAAATAGTTAGCAAATACAAAACCTGCAAAGAAGAACAATAGCAATCCAAAGACCGGGATAATACCAAATGGCTTTATTAACAGGATACACAGCCCTACTATCAACTGCAATGCACTATATCCAACAGATATTTTCCAATGGGCAATACCCATTTCGTTTACAAGGATTTGATAAAAGTGTCTTCTATGGGCTTTAAGAAGGTTTTCACCAGCCTTGAGACGGACAAACATAGTAACAAATTCATCTGCATAAAATGGAAATAGAAACCCGGCAAGGCATATAAAATCCAGAAAACTCCTGGAAAGCATAACTACAAAAGATGCAAATACAAATCCCAAAAGAATGCTACCAACATCACCCATAAATACTTTAGCGTTTGGGAAATTAAAAGGAAGAAATCCAATACATGCTAAAGCGATGGAGACTGCAAGAAATGTTAATTTACTATCACCGTGAGAAATATAATTATAGAAAGCAAGCAAACCAAAAGCAACAATAGCTGTAATTCCTGCAATACCATTAATGCCATCCATAAAGTTGTACCAGTTGGTTGTGGCTACAATGAACAAAATGAAAAAGATAAAAATTAGAATAGAGAAAACTGGAGAGAGCTTTAAAGCCTCAGAAGGAAGAACATCAGATAGGACAGGAGCAAATATAATGAAGGATAGAGTTAATAAAAATTGAATAGGCAGTCGAAGCTTTGGGGACACTTCCCTTTTATCGCCAATAAGGCTTATCAAAGAAAGAATAACAGCAGGTATCCAAAATGCTGGAGAGATTTTAGCAAATATGGTTGAAATAACGAAGGCAATAAGTATCCCAATCCCACCACCTTTTGGGATAATACCTACATGAGAACTCCTGTTATTTGAATGATCAAGCAGGCCTACATAATTAGCATAATGTGATATAGACCATGCACCCAAGCATCCTAAAAAAAAACTCACTAAATAAATGGGCACCATAATATTCAGTTACGCTTTGCAAAAACCGAATGCAAATCATGTCTAGGCTGAAAACCTGTTTGAAGCATGCGAGTGTTATCAAATACCAGGCTTCCTGCCACTTTATCATAACAGGAATGAAACCATAATTTTTGTTTCCTAAAAATTGATCCGGCCAGACGAGTTAGAAACCAAACCATTGATAAAGGTACTGGAACTACCGGTTTATAACCATAAATATTATTATTTTTGAAAGTTTTGATGATTTCATAGAATGAGTATGGTTTAGGGTCACATACATTTATAACTTCTATACTCCGTTCACTACCTCTTCTCTTAAGTATATGTTCTATAAAATCGATAAGATTTGGCCTTGCAAGAGCAGACATACTTTGTTGTCCGTTTCCAAAAACAACATATGCGATTTTTTTAGGCCCAAAAATTCTTCTTTCAAGATTTAACCGAAAATCCCTATCATATACCGGGGCGAGTCTTAGAATTGTTAATTTATGGATTATACCCTTTTCATATAAAGCAATAAGACGTTTCTCTGCATCCAGCTTGCTAAATGCATAATCGCTTGAAGGATTAGATAGGGAATCTTCAGAAACAGGTTGCAATAAATCACTCTCTCCGTAAACAGAAATTGTAGAAAGAAAAATAAAATGTAATTTGTTTTTTTCAGCGGCAATGGATGCAAGATTTTCAGTTGCTTCGCTGTTTATTTTAATATAGGCATCCCTATCATAAGCTCCTACCTTCTGATGAGCCAACCCTGCACAATGTATAACAGTTGAGGGTATGATACCAATTTGACTTTTTAGTAGTGCAATGTCCGTTAAATCGCATTCAATAAATTTATATTTATTTGGGAAATCTACATTTTTCTTAATGTCGAGTGCAACAACTTCATATAAGGATGGTAACAAGGTGAACAGTTCTCTTCCTATGACACCATTGGCCCCTGTTACTAAAATCTTCATTGACCTAGTAATTCCTTATATACTTCCATTGTCTTTTCAATAACTATTTTTAAAGAAAAATTGTTTTCTACTAGCTTGCGTCCATTTTCTCCCATTTTCTTGCGAAGTCCATTATTCGCAATTAAAGTACCAATTGCATCTGCTAGTTTTTCTGGGTTACGTATAGGGACCAATAAACCATTTTCACCATCAATTACAATTTCTTTACACCCTGGTGTGTTTGTAGTTACTATAGCACGACCACAAGAAGCGGCTTCTATCAATACTTTTGGAATACCCTCACCATAAAATGAAGGCAGACAAACAATGTTTGATTTTGAAATAACATTAGGCATATCACTTTTATGCCCCCACCATTCAACAACACCCTCTGAATCCCAATCTGATAATTGATCTACAGAAATAGATGAGGGATTATGCATATCACTATCCCCAATAAGCGCGAAACGCGCTATTACACCCCTACTTTTCAAATATCTAGCAGCCTCAACAAATTCTTTAATCCCCTTTGCCCATAACATTCGAGAAGCAAGAATAACTAAAGGGGCACCATCGGGCTCCTTAGTCGGTGAATAAATATTAATATCAACCCCCGATCCTTTAATCAGTCTTACCCTTTCTTTATTAATAAAACCTTTGCCAATCAATAACTCAGAATCATCCTGGTTTTGCAATATTAAGCGAGATTTTTTTCTGTTAATAAGCCACCTCAAAGATAATCCCATTACAGCGCGCAAGAGACGTGCCTTTAGATCTGTTGAAGTAAAAATGTAACCAAGACCTGCAAAAGCATTTACCACATTAGATACTCCAGCAAATCTAGCTGCAAAAGAACCATAAATGACTGGCTTCATTGCGACATGGTGAAGTATGTCAGGCATTTCTTCACGATAAATTTTTATGAGACGCTTTATTACTGAAAGCTCTGAAACCAAATTCATCCCCCGGCGGGACAAATCAAATGGAATCAGCCTGATACCAGCTTGACGTATTAATTCACCATGTTTGTTAACATGTGTAATCACTGATACATCATAACCGGCATCTTTCGCTGCAATAGCAAGAGGCAAACGATGAGAATAAAAATACCAATCCTCAGTAACGAAAAATATCAATTTGAATCTTCGCACTTATCACCCATAAATAAGCTTTATTTCCTACCAATAAGTATGAAACCACTAGGGGCAGTCGATACTCTTTTAGGAAATACACTCCATACCCATACAAGCAGATGGTTAAATATTCTTAAGGGAAATAGAATAGGATAAGGCCTGAATGCTGTTGTTAGAAGGTCCGATATCACATGAGAGCGGTTACCCTGCACCATTATCTCAACATGATTAAAGCGTTGAAAAACTACTTTAAGTGCCTCAGGTGTAAAACGATAATAATCGAACGGATCGGCATGTTGCTGGAACATAAATGGTATGGTAATGATTACACATCCTCCTAACTTTAAAACACGTTCTACCTCATCGACAAATAAGAATGGATATTTAAGATGTTCTATTAGTTCCGAAGCTAATACACAATCGAGAGATGCGTCCTTAAAAGGAAGAGCCATAGCGTCAGCTATGATATCGGTCTTACCTTTTATAGGTGTTATGTCTAACCTTATATATTTTTTTGCATTAGAAAACAAAACAGCATAGGGATCATGTCCAGCGCCAGCAATAAGAACATTATCATATTTTGGAATAGATAGTGACTTAATCGATCTCTCAACAAGGAGACGCCTTGCAGTTGGAAAAACTTTTCTAACAATATTAGTTGGATTCATATGCCCTTATCTAATAGTACAAAAATAGCATGCGCAAAGATGGAATAATTATATATTTTTCATGAAGCTATCTACATAATCAATATAATTAGAATAGTTAAAACCTTTAAAGTCTTTGCAATACTTTTTCATGTTAATAATTTTATCCTTCCCAACATTACAGGCTTTAAATAAAGATTTTTTTAAATTTTCTTGAGATGAAGTGTCTAAAATATATCCCGTCTGGCCAGGTATAAAATACTTTTCAATATTCAGCATCGAGTTTGTTAGCACAGGTGTCCCACACGAAATTGACTCAACATATTTTGTCGGAAAACCTGCCATGTTTAACTTATTGCTATTTCGTATAAAGATATGATAATCGGCTTTACTAATAGATGTTATTGTCTCAACATGGGATAGTCTCCCCTTAAAAGAAACAACCTCATCAATCCCACATGGCAACGTATTCTGAGCAAACAAATGCTTATATTCGTTTTTTGTAATCCCTAA
>JAAZBV010000087.1 GCA_012513605.1 Desulfatiglans sp.
AAGGCTAAAGTTATTAGCCATAGGGCTTTTGGTTATCGTACTGAAAACACATTTAAGCTGGCTCTATATCATGGCTTGGGAAAGCTACCTATGCCAAAATTGACCCACAAATTCTTGTGAGGAGCCAGAAAATCAAAGTACTGCGAGGTAAAAAGATACTATTTTGATGCAAATCTTTTATCAAGCGCACTTCGTCTTACAGCAAAAGTATCCTTTATTACTGTTGCTATCATGCTATCTTTTACATCATGTAAGATAACCTGATTAGCGATTGCTTTATAAAAAACTCATGGTTATAATTCTTTCAAACTATTTGGAATATAAAAACAATAATTATATAGAGGAAATCAGCCTATGATCCGAAGTTATTTTATATCAATTACCCTGTTTCTTTTTTTATTATCACTGTTATCAGCCTGCTCTTCAGGTAATTCAGGAGGTGATACCCCTCCGCAATTGGAACCAATCACTGTAAACAGCATTGATGATACCTTAAGCCCAGCCGCAGGTACTGTTACACTCCGTTCTGCCCTTGTGGCGGCAGAAAGCGGCCAGAGAATTATATTCGCCCAGAGTCTTGATGGAGATACAATTGAGCTATCAATAGTCGGAGAAAAACACACCATCCTTAAAGGTGAGGTTATGGGTATGCGAAATGAACCCAGCGGGCCGATATCCTATCTGGTAGGATATTTTAATCGGGACTATGGCAAATCAGCCCTGTATGCACAGAAGAATGTAGTTATTGATGCATCAGACCTTCCATCAGGCATTACAATTACCTGGAGAGGTACAGAGGATGCACGCGTTCTCGCGGTTTATGGAGACCTTGCAATAGAAAATGTAACCATAACAGGGGGCCGCAGTGTTACAGAGGATATCTCAGCAACCAATACTGACCAGCCCTGGACCCTTGCAAGAGGTGGCGCTATCGCTGTCTGGGGCAGGGCACGGATTTATAACTGCGCCTTTTATGACAACTATTGCGAGGGGGATTTTGACTCATCAAGAGACCGTGGTACATTTGGCGGAGCCATTTATGCCGATATAGTTGAAATGGAGGATAGTATTGTAAGCGGTAATACCCTTTATGGCGCCGGGGTCTCGGGAGGAGGCGTTTTTTCAGTAGGCGGAAGGGATACTTATGAGACAACTTCAATCATTACCAGGTCTGCAATAACAGGCAATCATATCACCGGGCTAATGGGTTATGGCGGAGGAGTATACTCTGATGGCGGTGGCATAGGTAAAGCAGGAACACTCAGGCTGGTTAACTCCACAATAGCCAGAAACCTTGTTGATTATTCATCGCCTGTCCCTTTTGGTTACTGGAGGGGCGGCGGTGTATATATGTCAAACGGTTCCATGGTTATTAAGGGCTGTACTGTTGTTGAAAATGAGGTCTATGGGGTGCCAAGAACAATCGAGCTTGGCAAAAAGAATCTGGCAGGCGGTATTGCTGCAACCATTGGGAATGCACATGCAACAGAAGACATAATCATCGGCCATTCCATAATAGCAGGGAACACGGTCCATGAATTGGGCGGAACCACATATGAACATGATGTTTTTACCGGCTCTGCCTTTTATTTTATGAGCATGGGATATAACCGCATAGGAGTTCTGGATTTAAGCCAGTTACTGGTGCCTGTTGGTGAAGTGGACTGGAGGTCTTTAAGTAGAAGATTTTACCCAGGAGCCAACGATATAGACGGTGTAAACATTTCAGATGTGCTGGATCTGACAAATGGCATAACCTATTCAAATGATATATTATCTACCGGTGTGGATGAAGGTGACCCGGCTGTCCTCTATTACAGGCCGCAGGGAAGTGCGCTTGACCGTATTCCCACAGGTACATACAGTGTTATCGGTACATACTGGGAATACAGTGTTAATGATATAGCAAATGACAATTTTCTTGAGATTATGCTTGACCGGCTTGAAGGCTATTACAATATCCCCGGTTTTGCAGCAGATTTCACTACAGATTTTGAGCTGTTCCTTTCGGGCATAGATACTGATGATGAAACAGCCGGAAACCAACCCTATGAAGACCCGGATGGAAATCCAATATTGACACTTGCTGATACCCACTGGTTTGGCCCACTTCAGACCTGGCCAAAGGAGTTGTACAATTATCCCTATATTGAATTCTGGCACCAATTGGATAATGCCCTTGTTGCAGAAAACTTACCTGAGATTGGACAAGCAGTAATTTCCGATGAGGTATGGAATAACCTTTTCTCTCCCGGTCCATTATCTGAAAACACGAATATCAGAATGATCAGGATACCAGCAACCCTATTTACTGTTGCCAGTGAGATCCGTGACCAGTTATATAATAATCGCCCCGCAAACAGCCTTGGCGATATAGGGGCTATTGAGATTCCCTGACAGGATGTAATACAACTGAGATGTAGTACAATATTCTGTAGGGGCGAAAAATTTTTCGCCCCTACAATGTCGAACATAAAAAAAGCGAGTATATGGTTTATTGCTTATTGTTTTGCGGTTATTCATAAATAAATTCCTTTTCACCAACACATCTATATTTAAAAATTTCGATCTTCCTCGGACAATATATTTTTAATATCAAGGTCATCCACTTCAGGCGACCAACCTCTTTTTAGACGCATGCCAGTCTTTATTAACAGGTCTGCTATATATAATATGAACCTGCATGTATAAGGTTTATTCTTTTTATTAATTTTCCTGGCTTCATTAGCAAGTCGGTTCATCCGGGATTCATTAAGAAGCTCTTCATGTTTCATTTTTGCGATAATATATATTATATGGGGATTTTCAAACATTTCAGCCTCCATTTATTCAACTTGTTAATGTATAATTTATTGCGCAGATATTCGCGTAAACACCTGATTACCGGATTATCGCCCTGTGTCATGTTTCTTTTTGATTGATTCATTTTCATTTCTTTCTCCTTTTTGTCTTATGGTTAATGAAAATCCCCAGCTTTCCATTGGACAATGCCAATGAGAGATACATGGGTAATAAATAAACTGGTAAAACTTAAAAATTCTGTTCTTGATAAGGCAATATATTAAGCCGTGAGAGAAACATCCCCGGCTTTAATGAAAAAAAAAGCCGCGGATTTGATCATGTCCGCGGCTTTTTTTTAATAGAATTCAAATTATAACTTTAATAAATCCTCCGAGGACATGATTCAGCAGAATCAACAGGGCGATATGTCATTGTTCTTTTTACTATCATCTCATGTCCTCCTTTCATTAAGGATAAATTACTTCTGGTATATTATTTTGCAGAAGGCGCTAATATACAGAGAATAAAATACAAGTCAAGCTATTTCCCGTAGGGAACGTTAGCGACCGTTCTCTAGATGTACATTAAACTGTAGGGGCACGGCGCACCGTGCCCGCAAAGGCATTGCACATCATAACTGCAATGGGCACGCTGCAGCGTACCCCTACGTTTTTCAATCCACAAACATCGCACCAGCATATACATACCGCAATTAAATACCTTTATCTGCCTTAACTGGGATAATGGCACTTTCTATAGGAATGGCCACATACCCAAAATTAGTAGGGGCGAAAAATTTTTCGCCCCTACGATTTACATCGGAAAGATAAACCACATTAAATTCTGATTCAGCATTAAATGGATTATTTTTCCTGTTCTGCCTTAACAATCTTAATGGCAGTTTCAGTAGGAATTGCTGCATATCCATTTATCTCAAGCACCGATTCAAAAAGCTCATACGCTTCATCTATGGTTAATTTTGTAGGCGTCATCACAGTGACTTTTCCTTTGACATCTTCATCAACTATGAAGTTTTTTCCAGTAAATTCGCTTATGAATTTAATAAGGATATTAATGTCCACATTATCAAAATCTATGATGATTTTCCTAGGTTCATTGCTGGAGTTTTGTAAAACCTTTTTTTCTTCTCCATTATCAAGGCCCTTTAAATTTGCCTCCTCATTCTTAATTTTTTCACTGGTAGCAATCCAGATGATATTGCCTGCAACAATCTTTCTTTTAAGCCCTGTTTCCTTCAGTACAAGATCCAATGCTTCATCCCAGGGTATATCTTTAAAAGTCCTAGAAACTTTTTTGCCCTTGATAGCTGGATCCCAGATCATATTAACCACAGCAGCTTCACTTATCATCATAAGTATTTTTGTAATTTCAGTATCAGGAAATGTCATGTTTAAATGTATTTTATCATTCTTCGTCTGGGTTTTGTTATCTTTGGAAGTGACTATTTGTTTCATTTTTTCTTTCGTTGTGACCCAGACGATATTGTCAACAAAATTCTTTTTTTCAAGCCCTGTTTCCTTCAAGACAAGATCCAATGCTTCATCCCCAGGTATATCTTTTAATACCATAGTGACTTTTCTACCCTTAATAACAGGGTCCCACATGATGTTTTGTCCAGTCGCCTTACTTATTATCTGAAGGACATCGATGATATCAGTGTCATGAAAATCCAGGTTCAAGGGTTCTTTATCAGCCTTTTTTGAGACACTATTACCAGACGTTACGTTTAAAGGTTCTTTTGTCTCGGTTTTTTTTGCTGGTTTTGACATGGGCATTACACAGGCAACCATTAACAAACTTGTACAGATAGTAACTATGACCTTTAGTTTCCGGTTTTCCCATGTC
>JAAZBV010000088.1 GCA_012513605.1 Desulfatiglans sp.
AAATTCAAGGGGGTAGGTCTTCACTACAACGGGTTTTCACACCCCTCTCTAATAATTACAGTTACTTATACCCCGAAAAATCGTCATTTTTACTAAAACACTAATCGAATAGCGAAAGTCGGGTTAGTAATAGTTATTGGTATTGCTCTTTATATCCTTCATAAGTTCCTTATCTGGTGTGAAAAGAAAAGATGGATTAATTATCGTGGAATCAGTGGCGACTCAATAGGGGATGCTATGATGGAAATACATGCGATGTTAAGTCCAAATGTAAAAAATGTGATTGAAATAAAGCAGCAAAAAAAGCAAGAAGAGGATGATTCAGGAGATCCACCCGACCCGCTATCAGAAGACAAAAGTTAGGTCATTTCCTTCCGACTTTGATTTTAACTATTCTAAGAAAAGCATCGATGTATGGATTCCACTGTTCAACACTCCTAAGGCTTATCGGAGACCATGGCAGTAAGGAGAAAACGTCTATTAAAATATCTAAAAAAAGCTTGAAAACCGGGTAAAATGGTAATATAAATAGAAACAATGTTGCGGATTATCATGATAAATTGAAATAGAGTTGCGGTAAATTATGTATCATCGTACCCTTAATCTCACAGAATTATTGAGAAAAAAGTCATTTTTTTTATTCGGACCCAGGGGCACCGGGAAAACAACACTCATAAAACAGACGCTTCCGGATGCCACGGTTATTGACCTGTTGGAAATAAAGACCTTTCGTCAGTATCTAAAAAATCCATCTATCCTTTCAGAACGCAGCCTGAAGCCAATTGTTGTTATTGATGAAATTCAAAAACTGCCAGAGATATTGGATGAGGTTCATCGCTTAATCGAAGGTCAAAGACTTACTTTTTTGCTTACCGGAAGCAGCACACGCAAGCTTAAAAGAGGAGGCGCTAATCTACTTGCCGGAAGGGCATGGTGGGCTGAACTCCTTCCGTTGACATCAGGCGAGATCCCCAATTTTGATTTGATCACATATCTAAACAGGGGAGGATTGCCATCGATTTATCCTAGCGATGATTACATGGAGGAACTCAATGCCTATATTGCTTTATATCTTAGGGAAGAGATACAGAATGAGGCATTGACCAGGAAGATTACTCAATTTTCCGAATTTCTGGATTTAATAGCCCTGAGTAACGGTGAGGAGATAAGCTATCAATCCATTGCAGGAGATTGTGGCGTTTCGGCCAATTCAATAAAAAATTATATTCAGTTACTTGAAGATACCCTTCTGGCCTTTCAACTGAGCGCTTACACAAAAACCAGTAAACGAAAGGCCATTGCCCGTTCCAAACTTTTTCTATTCGATGTCGGCGTAACCAACTCACTTGCTAACAGAGGGACTATCCTGCCAGGGTCGGAATTGTTCGGCAAGGCATTTGAGCATTTCATCCTGATGGAAATAAGGGCCTTTTTATCCTACACCAGAAAAAATATAAAAATGTGTTACTGGCGATCAACGTCACAGTTTGAGGTGGATTTGATCCTTGGTGATCTCTGGGCCATAGAGATAAAAAGTACACAGTCTGTTCAGGACAAACACCTGAAGGGCGTCAGGGCGCTTAAGGAAGAGGGAACCATCAAAAATTATGCAGTAATAAGCAACGATGCTGAAGAAAGAAAAACAAGGGATGGCATCTCCATCTTTCCATGGAATCTCTTTTTAAAGAAGCTTTGGGATGGAGAAATTATATGAGGAACACATAATTTTCAAAATTGGTGAATCACTTTTTATAGCTACAAAGAAGAGTTGTTAAAACTCAACAACCACCATCTAAAAATAGTGGTTGTTGAGCCTAATTTTTTATGGCCGCTTTACGTCGTAGTTTAACCTTCAAAAGCATCATTAATCCATTTCCATCCTGCAACTGCCCTGGGATGACCGAGAGTGGTCATTGCCATTAGGGCAGTATGGTATACCTCATCTTTTGTTGCGCCATTTTCAACAGCCATAATAGCATGCCTCTGGATTGCGGTCTGAAGACCACTGCCGATACAAAGTCCTACTTTGATCAGCTCCACTGTTTTTCTGTCTAATGGTCCGGCTTCAGCACAGGCTATTGTCAGCTTTTCATGGGCATCCCATACATCAGGATATCTGTCTACTAAGGACTTAAATGTATCTGGTAGATTTTTTTCGGTCATGGCATATTCCCTCCTTATTATATGTTGATAAAAAAACCAAACCGCGCCAGATTAAGTTATTACCTATATTTTCTTTTTTTGTTTAATACCATAAGTCTCCCTCATGGGTTTGTCATTATCTTTGTCTAAAAAAAAAGAGTCTGCCTTTGACTCTTAAATATGGACACTAGCTAGACGTAGTTCCGGTATACCTGAACGAAGGAGGCTGGTTGCTCAGTGGCTATTACCCTGCATCACCATTTTCGGGCAGGCACAGGGACCTGCCCCTACAGTTTATAAGATATGCATCATGCCATTTGCTACCATTCAGCCATTTATACTGATTTCTGAAAACCGGTTTTAGACAAGAATGATGTTAAAAAAATATTTTTAAAACTTTTCTTGACACTTTTTTTTCATGGCATTATATTAGATATACTTTTATCGATTACTTATTATCGATAGGTTATTATTTATAAGGAGAATGATGATGCCCCAATCTATCCGAACCTTTTCCGCGCCCCTTATCAGGAGGCTGCCGGAATATCATTCATACCTGGAATCTGCCTTTGCCCAGGGTTTAAAGACCGTATCCTCAACGGCCATAGCTGCCCATCTTAATATTGATCCGATAGTTGTGCGAAAGGATTGCGAGGCAATAGGCGCTGTTGGCAGGCCAAGGATCGGTTTTGATATCCCAGGTCTTATCGCGGCTATCTATGAATATATGGGCTGGGGAAACCTTGATGAGCTGGTTATTGCCGGATGCGGCAGTCTGGGTTCAGCCCTCATAGGGTATAACGGGTTTGAAAAACGCGGGTTCAGGATTGTTGCAGGGTTTGATAATGCCCCTTCAAAAGCCGGAAAATCAATCAATGGGATTTCTGTATTCCCGCTCAATAAGATGGTGAATCTGGTAAAGAGGCTCCATGTGGAGATAGGCATAATTGCAGTTCCCCCTCAAGCAGCACAGGAAATTGCCGATATGATGGTGGAGGCTGGTATCAAAGGTATTTGGAATTTTTCACCATGCGCCCTTAAGGTCCCTAAAAATGTCATTGTACAGCAGGAAGACCTGATAACATCACTGGTGATACTCCAGAAAGGAATGAAACATGAGAGATAATATTGAAAATGTGGCATCAGGCCATGATGCTGGTTCAAAAAAGGTGGTTACACCGGTTCGTCAATTCGATGTAGTGGTTAAAATACTGGAAAATTACCATTATGATCACGAAAAACTAATCCCCATACTGCATGAAGTACAGGAGGAATACAGATATTTACCTGAGGCGGTTTTGATGTATGTTGCAAATTCACTCGGAATAAGTCCTGCAAGGGTTTATGGGGTGGCCACCTTTTATACCCATTTCGCTCTACAGCCTAAAGGCAAATATGTTGTAAGGGTGTGCGATGGAACCGCCTGCCATGTTAAAGGCTCAATGAATATGTTTGAAACAATAAAAAAGGTCCTTTCCCTCTCAAATGGCAAATCCACCACTGATGATCTCATGTTTACGATCGAGACTGTTAGTTGTCTGGGCGCATGCGGTCTTGCCCCTGTAATGATGGTAAACAGCGATGTCTATGGTCAGCTCACAGAGGACAAGGTGAAAGATATTATAGAAAATATCAGGAAAAGTGAGGCAGGTGTAAAATGATGAATGAGACAATTGTAACACTTCAAAAAAATTATGAAGACCGTGCAGGCAGACAGAAAACCAGGATCACTATCTGTGCCGGAACAGGTTGCATAGCAAATGGGGCTCAGGCCATCATTGATTCTTTCAGGTTAAATCTCGCTAAACTTGCACAAAGCAATGCCACACTTGCAATAGATACGCATGATGACCATAGTGAAACCGGTATAATCGGAAGCGGATGCCAGGGATTCTGCCAGATGGGGCCGCTTATAAGTATTGAACCAAATGGTATATTTTATGTGAAGGTGAAACAGTCTGACGTTGATGAAATAATTACAGAAACAGTAATAAATGGCAGAGTCATTGAACGGCTTCTTTATATTGACCCTGCAACAGGTTTAAGATGCAGGGGCAAAGCAGAAATACCCTTCTATCAAAAACAACATCGCCTGACCCTTGAACTGTGCGGAATAATTGACCCCGAGGATATCGGGGCCTATATAGCTCATGACGGATACAAGGCCGCTTTTGCAGTGCTGTCAGAATCATCTCCTGAAATGGTATGTGCGGAAATACTAAAATCAGGGCTTCGCGGTCGAGGTGGCGGAGGCTTCCCAACCGGAAAAAAATGGGATCTTGCACGAATTGAACCAAGTGACCGGAAATATGTAATATGTAATGGTGATGAGGGTGACCCTGGTGCATTTATGGATAGAAGCGTTATGGAGGGAAATCCACATTCTGTTATTGAAGGCATGATTATAGCCGGAAAGGCGATTGGCGCAAAAGAGGGCGTGGTGTATGTAAGGGCAGAATATCCTCTCGCAGTCAAGCGCATGCGCAATGCTGTTAAGGATGCATTAAACAAAGGCTTTCTGGGTGAAAACATCCTGGGTAGCGGTTTCAGCTTTAATATAGATGTAATGGAGGGCGCAGGCGCCTTTGTATGCGGTGAAGAGACTGCCCTTATGGCATCAGTAATGGGAAGACGCGGTATGCCCTCGCCCAAACCTCCATTTCCATCTCAGCAGGGGCTGCATGGAAAGCCAACTATAATAAATAATGTAGAAACACTGGCCACTGTCCCCATAATTATACGCATGGGAGCGGATATCTTTCGCACAATAGGCACTGAAAAATCACCCGGCACAAAGACCTTTGCGCTCACAGGTCATGTGGCAAATACCGGGCTTATAGAGGTGCCCTTTGGTACAACACTTAATGAAATTGTAAATGATATTGGCGGAGGGGTGCTTACATCAGACGGTAAAAGGAGCGACAGTTTCAAGCTGGTACAGATAGGCGGGCCATCCGGGGGGTGCCTTACAGAGGAAAACAAGTCTCTTTCTCTTGATTTTGACTCTCTCAAATCAATAGGCGCCATGGTAGGCTCAGGCGGTCTTGTCGTCATGAATCATAATACCTGCATAGTGCAGGTTGCAAAATATTTCATGAATTTTACACAGAATGAATCATGCGGCAAGTGTGTCCCGTGCCGTGAGGGTACAAAACAGCTTCTGTTAATGCTTGAAGAGATTACACAGGGAAAGGCAACCCTTGAAACACTTACTGATATGGAAGAGCTGGCAAATGCGGTACGAATCGCCTCTTTATGCGGCCTTGGCAAAACAGCTCCAAACCCGGTTTTATCTACAATCAGGGCGTTCCGTGATGAGTATATAGAACATATTGTTGATAAAAAGTGCAGGGCGGGTCAGTGCAAGGCGCTCCAGAAACCTGAAATTCATGCGGATATCTGCATCGGCTGCGGAGTCTGTGCAAAAGTCTGCCCTGTCGGGGCAATAACCGGCGAGAAAAAACAGCCTCATTCCATAAATACTGAAATATGTATCCGGTGCGGGGCATGTGCACAGAAATGCAAGTTTGACGCGATTACGGGGGTATAATAATAATGACTGACAATAAAATAAAAATAAACGGATGTGAATATCTTATTGAAAACGAGCGCAATGTTTTAGAGATAGCAAGAAAGGCCGGTATTGATATACCAACATTCTGCTATCATTCTGAACTGAGCGTATACGGCGCCTGCCGTATGTGCCTTGTAGAGATAGAGGGGCGCGGTATTGTCACCTCATGCTCAACACCCCCTGAAAACGGCATGGTTGTATGGACAAATACACGTGAGGTCAGAAGCATAAGAAAAATCAACCTGGAACTGCTACTTGCCAATCATGAAAGGGAATGCACAACCTGTCTTAAAAATGGGACATGCTCACTCCAGAAACTCTCCCGCACAATGGGCATTGAAAAAATAAGGTATAAATCAACAGTGCGCAGGGAAATGCATGATATCTCATCATCGGCGCTTATACGTGATCCCAATAAATGTGTATTATGCGGTGACTGCGTTCGTGCCTGTGATGAAATACAGGGAATTGGGGCAATCGACTTTTCATGGCGCGGTGCAAACGCAAAGGTTGTCCCGGTATTTAACCGCAAACTTGGAGAAATAGAATGTGTTGACTGCGGTCAGTGTGCAAGGGTATGCCCTACTGGGGCTATTGTGCCAAAACCTGAGATTGATGAAGTATGGGCAATGATTGATGACCCCACTGTAACAGTGGTTGCACAGGTTGCCCCTGCCATACGCGTTGCACTTGGTGAATATTTCTCTTTACCGGCAGGCACAATAACAACCGGTAAACTGGTCGCCGCATTAAGACGAATCGGCTTTGACAATGTATATGATACAGCATTTACTGCCGATGTTACTGTTATTGAAGAGGGCTCAGAGCTTCTTAAACGTTTATCAGAAGCAAAACATCTGCCTCTTATAACCTCTTGCTGCCCTGCATGGGTGAAGTTTGCGGAACAATACTTCCCAGAACTGCTGGAAAATTTATCCACATGCAGGTCGCCCCAGCAGATGTTCGGGAGCCTTGCTCATAAGATCATGCCTGATAAAATCGGCAAATCAAATGATAAATTCAAGGTGGTTTCTGTAATGCCCTGCACAGCCAAAAAATTTGAGGCAGGTCGAAATGAATTCACCACTGAAAATGGCCGGGATGTGGATGCAGTCATTACCACGCAGGAATTAGGGAAGATGATTGAGTCTGCAGGCATAAGATTTACTGATCTTAAGGATGAAGATTTTGATATGCCATTCGGGATTGCTTCAGGCGCAGGGATCATATTCGGTATGTCAGGGGGGGTGACTGAAGCGGTTGTAAGGTTTGCTGCTGAAAAGATTGCAGGTGATACCAGCACCTGTAAAGTTGTCAAACACAAGGTTTCAGATGGAATTACTGAATTAACAGTAAACATTGGCGCCACCTCCTTTAAAAGCGCTGTTGTATATGGTTTAAAAAATGCCAGGACTGTGTGTAACGATATAATCAATGGCACATCACCATACCAGGTAATAGAGGTTATGGCATGTCCGGGTGGTTGTGTAAACGGGGCCGGTCAACCGGTAATTACAGACTTTAACACTGTTGCTAAAAGGGCTGACGGGCTGAGAGATATAGATAATACAAGTAAAATATACACAACCCTTTCAAACAGCAGTGTAGCTAAAATATACAGTGAGCATCTTGGTCATTCAGGCTCTCATGAGGCGCATAAGCTGCTTCACACACATTACAGCAGCCGGAAAAGGGTGAGGGATGATGCTTTTCATCTCCACGGATCAGTGACACCTAAGTTATCCGTTTCCATATGTGTAGGCACAAACTGCTGCCTGGGTGGTGCTCATGAATTGATGAGAGATTTAGTCGCATATATTAATACTCATACGCTTCAGGAAATGGTTGAAGTAAAGGCCGCATTCTGTTTTGAGAAGTGCAGCGGAAAGGCACCAATGGTAATGATTAACAACGATATTGTTGCCGGCTGCACCTTAGAGCATATACAGAAAAGGATCAATGATGTTTTATGAGTTTTAATGGAGATAAATTGTGGTGAAAGATAAACGTATAGAGATTGAACTTTGCATGGGGAGTGCCTGCTTTGCGCGAGGAAATCGATTTACGGCTGAGGCAATAGATGATTTTGTTAAAAAACATGGCCTTGAGGAACAGGTGCATATACGCGGGGCAATGTGTGAAAACAAATGTCGCACAGGCCCCAATGGCAGGATTAATGGTGAACCATGCAGATGCAGTGAAGGTGAAATTCCGGCTGCAATAATAAATCTGGCTCATGAAAAGAGGATACCATGAATGCCTTAAGCCCGGTATATACTGAAAAAGCGCAATGTCAGGACTGTTACAGGTGCCTGCGCAATTGCCCTGTAAAGGCTATAAAGATAGAACAGGGGGTTGCATCGGTCCTGGAAGAATTATGTATCCACTGTGGAAAATGTGTTGCAGCCTGCCCGAGCGGTGCAAAAAAGGTACGTGACGATATTGCTTCTGTAGAAAAGTTATTAGCCAGTGGTAAGGATGTAATCGCCTCTATTGCCCCAGCCTTCAGATCGGAATTTGACAGGGTTACTGACCATGATTTTGTTTATGCAGTAAAACAACTCGGCTTTTCAGGGGTTTCAGAAACTGCCCTTGGAGCTGAAGAGGTATCAGGCCATGTATACAGGATGCTGAATAACTCAACTGGCGCTGATCACCCCATGATATCTACTGCATGCCCTGTTGTGGTTAATTATATTCGGAAATATTTTCCTTCACTTACAGGCATGTTAACCCCTGTGTTATCTCCAATGCTGTCTCATGCAACAATGCTGAAAGAGCTCTACCCTGATACTGCCGTGGTTTTTTTCGGGCCATGTATTGCAAAAAAGGACGAGATAGCACAGTTTCCAAACATCTGTGACTCTGTCCTCACTTTTCAAAACCTGCGGATGATGTTTGAGCAAAAGGGTATTACATTTGGCAAAGGCAAGGCGGGCACAGATGTTTTCATCCCCCGAAAGGCAAAAGAAGGCACAGTATACCCTGTTGATGGAGGGATGATTGCAGGGATCAGGGGTAATGGCAGGATAATTGATCGTCATATGATGCACTTTTCAGGGATTCCCGAGATTGAATCAGTATTAAAATCATTAAGCACATTAAAACCTGAAGAACCCCTGTTTCTTGAACTGCTCGCTTGTTCAGGAGGGTGCATAAACGGCCCGGTTGCACAGAAAGGTGATGGTATCCTTGCAAAAAGAATTTCAATAGTCCGGAACACATCAGATTTAAAGTGGGAAAACCCAAAGGTCACTGTAGAAAATGTTGAAGGCATAACAGAGCCTCTTGATATCCCGACAAAAGAGGTTAGCATTGATGCCATCATAAAGGTGCTCAGGGCAACAGGCAAGTATACTGTATCAGACGAACTTAACTGCGGGGGGTGCGGATACCTGAACTGCCGTGATTTTGCAAAGGCAGTAGTAGAGGGAAGGGCTGAGCCAGCCATGTGTGTCACCTATATGAGAAAGCTTGCCAGTAAGAAGGCAAATAAACTAATTTCTGCTATGCCCCTGGGTATTGTCCTTGTTGATACATCAATGCGTATAATAGAATGCAATGAGAGGTTTGCTATTCTTGCAGGAGATGATGCCAGGATGATATATGAACAGAGGCCAGGCATGGTTGGTGCTGTGCTTGACAAGGTTCTGCCTGTCGGTTCATTTTTCAGGCATGTGCTTGAGACTGAAGAAGATATATCAGGCCGTGAAATCAACATAAATAACCGGCTTTTACGATGCACGATCTTTACCATTGAACCCGGATTGATTGCAGGCGGCATCTTCAGTGATATCACAGACCCTGAAATGCAGAGAGAAGAGATAATAAAGCGGGCGCGAAGTGTTATTAGAAAAAACCTCTCCACTGTTCAGAAGATTGCCTACCTCCTGGGTGAAAATGCCTCAGAAACAGAGATGGTTCTGTCCGGGATCATTGAATGCTTTGGTCCTCAGGACCAGGAGGGGTGATGGATACTGAACCTAGAGGCTCTATAGATATCAAACATAAACAATTGATGAAATACGGGCAGAGGGTATTTGGCGATACATTCCAGTATCATCATATCAGGGAAGAAGACAGGCTGATTGTTATACTCTCAGACGGTCTTGGGAGCGGAATAAAGGCGAATGTGTTATCAACACTTACCGCTACAATGGCAATGAATTTTACATCCGGTTTACGCGATGTAAATCGGTGTGCACAGATTATCATGAAGACACTCCCTGTATGCAGTGTCAGGAAGATAAGTTACGCTACCTTTACCATTGTTGAAATAGACAGGGAACATAATGTGCGGGTTATTAATTATGATAATCCTTTACCGATCCTAGTGAGACAGAATAATTGTGTGAATTTACCTGTTGAATATAGTGAAGGTACACATAAAAATAGAAAATACCGGCTTGAATTCATGCATTTCAGGCTTGAACAGGATGACCGTATAATACTGCTTTCGGACGGTATCACACAGGCAGGTATGGGTTCAAAAAGGTATCCGCTGGGCTGGGGTAATCAGGGGGTTATCCTTTTTACTGAAAAACTGATCGCAACTGAAGGCCTACCCGCCGCGAGGGAGCTTGCAGAAACAATCATCAGCAGGGCCAATGAAATTGATCGCTACCAGATGCACGACGATGGGACATGCGGGGTTATACACTTAAGAACATCTCAGGAGCTGCTAATGGTTAGCGGACCACCGCTTGATACCTCAAGGGATGCAGAGCTTGCCGCGACTTTATCAAACTTTAACGGCAGGAAGATCATATGCGGCGGCACAACAGCCAAGATTATTGCAAGGGAGCTCGGAAGGGAACTGACCTTTGTAAATGAACGGTTTACATCATCACAGCCGCCGCTTTCTACTATTCCGGGAATAGATCTTGTTACTGAAGGCATCATTACCCTGCACCACGTTCAGGTCATGCTTGCAAGGGGGATATCTCCAGATCAGGATGAAAACAGCCCTGCTTCCAGGGTAGTAGAGATGATGCTCGACAGCGATATAATACACTTTATGGTGGGTACACGTATCAATGAGGCATGGCAGGACCCATCTTTACCGGATGATATTGGCTTGCGTCGAACTATTATCGCTGCAATAAGGAGACTGCTTGAGACCAATTATGAAAAAGAGACAAAACTCCATTTCTGGTAGATGAATATAATTTTATAAAGGTAATGTATTGATAAAATGAACCTGATAATTCTTGATAAAGAAGATATCCATGATGGAAAGGCCGAAGTAACCGGTAAAAAGCTTGAGCATATCCTTACATACCTGAAACCTTCTGCTGGTGACACCCTCAAAACAGGGCTCCTGAACGGGCTGATGGGAGAGGGGATAGTTATGGATCTTAATATGGATAGACTAATATTAAAGGTCGAATTGGATGACACCCCCCCTGCCCCTCTTCCACTGATACTTATCCTTGCAATGCCACGACCAAAGGTATTAAACAGGGTAGTTCAGCATGCTGCAACAATGGGGATCAAGGAGATATATATTATAAAAACATGGAGGGTTGAAAAGAGCTATCTGGAAAGCCCCATACTTGATGAGGATAATCTTCGTATCCAGATGATCCTGGGGCTTGAACAGGGCAAAGATACTATATTGCCCAAAATAAAAATCAGAAAACTCTTTAAACCCTTTATTGAAGATGAGCTGCCGATGATTATTAAAGACACCCTTGCCCTGGTGCTCCATCCGCTTGCAGATGCACCATGCCCGCATCAGGTTAATTCGCCTGTTACTATTGCCATTGGCCCTGAGGGAGGTTTTATCCCCTATGAAATTGATGCACTGCAGCGCACAGGGTTTAAAGCAGTATCCCTTGGAGAAAGAATCCTGCGTGTGGAAACCGCCCTTCCCTTCATTATTGGCAGATTATTTTAGATTTTGATTTGATTTTCCTCGTTGCAGACCCTGGACGCTCTGCGTCGATTTCCTATTTCCTATTTCCCATTTTCTGATTCCTATTTTTTTTGTCATCAAGTATGGAAAGAAACAGGTCTATACGAACAAGCTCTCCCCTCTTTATCTCCATCGGGTTTTTAAGAAGAACCCTCTCACCATTACCCTTAACAGCATACTCAGAAATATGAGAATAAAGCAGTAAAAAGCATATCCTCATAACGCGACCCATATAGCCTCCAATATGAAATTCACTAGAAATAAATAATTAAAATGATAGTTCAACTCAGAAATGCAGTTGGTTGTTTATATTAAGAAAAGCTGATTTTGTCAAATTAAACGGGTTATAAAGATTATGTATTGACTTGCATCAGTTTGCTCCATATAATTTCATCCATTAAATATGGTAATGCTTGTCAACCTGACTCAATATTAATATGGAGTGGATGTTGTCATGTTTTACCCATTATCTCGCATATGTCACCTCATTAATAAAAACCGGTTAAACCAATTAACTTTTCCTGAATTCTGTACCTTGATCTACAGAAGTCGTAATGTAATTTTAACCATGCTTGCGTGGTCTCTTTTTATATACTGTCCCCTTCCGTCCAGGGCCTGTAATGCAGATACTGCAATTATGGCTGTTATATCTTCTGCCGGAAAATCACCCGAAGCCCTGGTTAATTATGTGAACAGCCGCACCATTCCGGCGCTGAACAGCCGCATACTGCGCAGCCCTGCACAGGTGCTGAAGGATGGCAGGGGCAATAGTGTCGAACGATCTCGGCTCCTGGCAGCCCTTCTTGATGCAGCAGGCCACCCTGCGCGTTTCCAATGTGCTGACCTGGATGATGAAGCGGCATCAACCCTGATAAAATCTGCCATGCCTGCATCTCCGCCAAAAAAATCATGGCCGGAAGATGTGCCTCTCTCAGAACCTGCAACAGAAACTGCCCTGCTTGATGCAGTTCGCCGCCATACCTGGGTTCAGGTACTTATTGAAGGTCAATGGAAGGACCTTGATCCTTCATTTACAGCAGCTAAACCTGCCACCTTTGATTCAGACGAGCGTGAAACATTTTACAGATTCTCCCAGACAAGGCTGCCACAGTTGGAATTAACTATAGAGGGAGACAGGAGCAAGACCCCTGGTGAGTTTGAGGAGTTGCTCTGGTGGGATGGCAGTCTTGAATTGGTTTCAGATCAACCGCTCTATATCCGTGTTTACCCACGTATCACCCTTGGAAGAAAGGGAGAGGGTGAAGGGCTTGATCCGGCCCGACGCCTGGTAGATCCCCTGGCAGGGGGGCAGCCCGAAGAGGAAGAGACTGCCCATGAGCCAGTCACAACGTGGAGGGCAGAGATATTATCAAATAATGGAATCTTAAAGGATGCTGATATCCCTGCCACCCTCCCCAATGATGAAGGGACAATATTATCTCTTCGTCTGCGTTCAAGGATAATCTTTAATAAGGAAGAGGACATTATCGAGGATATCAGGCCCATTTCCGCTGTTGATTCTAAAGGCAATCTTCCCATTTTTCAGCGTCATGCCCTTTTATATTCAACCTCTCTTATTAATCCTGCCGAACTGAAAAGCCGGCTGGCTGTTTATTCACCGGAGCGCCGTGTTAAGGCCCATGCAGAGATAGAGAGCTTAAAGAAAGAGCTCAAACAGGAGGCATCAAATAAGGAAACCATTCTAAAGAGCTCTCTATCATCTGAAGAGGTACTTGGTATTTACAGCGGTCACTTTATTAACCTGGCATATCTGGCGCTTATTGATCCTGTAACAGAAGAGCTGGCAGGCCGTCTTGGCATTTATTCATATCTTGAAGAACCAAGACTTATCATCAACAGCCTTTATAGGGGTAAAAACGGCCATGAAGAGGTAAACGTTGATCTGAGGCGTGATAAAACAGGGGCTATCGGGCTCCCCGGAGAGCCGAAGCGCATTACCGAGAGTTTCCAGTTCAGCCGGGGCGTGATCAGCTCTGCTCTCGAGGGAAGGCTAATCGCCCTTGCAACAGGCAGGCCAGCGCTTACCACAGCTACGCTGATGAAACTTGCATCAAAGTCAGGAATTCCATCACGTCTCTATTCAATGCATGAACAGGAATACCTGGATGAACTAACACTCCCGGAAAATGTTCGAACAATGCTTAATAAAACACTTGAATCAGGTCATGTAGTGATGCTGCCTTCAAAACCTGTGAATTTTGAGGGCGCACCCCGCTGGGGCTGGTGGCAGATTAATCCCCTTAACCGCCATACTATTGGTGTGCTTGACAGCGGCCTGCATCAGGCGATTATCGAACGTACCCTGATAGAAACCGAGGGAGTGCTAAGTAACGAAATGGCCGCAGTAATCGGCGCCATAAGCGGTGCGGTTGACACCCAGTTTACCATAAGCGCAATGGTGCTCAGGCACGGCGAACTGACTGAAGAGGCGATAGAGGAGGCTAAAGCCTACATGTCCGATATTGGAGAGGCACTATGCCAGGAATTTAAGGCAGAGTTCAAAGTGGGAGTCTCTAAAACTCTGGCGTCGGCATCCATAGAAATAGAGGGGTGTTTCCGTTATGAAGAATCCCTTGAAATAGGCGTTAAGTCCGAAGGTTCTGTGACTCTGATGGACAAGAGTTGGTGTGAGGCTTTTCAGCGCGGTTTTACATGTGCCTCCATGACAATACTTAACGCATATGCATCACAGCAGGATTAATTAGTATCCATCCATAAATAGACAAATTCTGGATGGAACTTTCGATTGTAAAACCTGTTTAAGGAGGATAAACAAATGATCAAAAAGTTATTTTCCATATTCTTTATTTCTGTTTTATTTCTTTTTACCCAGACAATTGCATTGGCTGATACCTACATGAAGCAGGTAAAGCGCTCTGATGCATATACAGTAATGGGCCAGACCATACCCGAAAAAACCGAAACCACTGAGACATGGATAGGCGAAAAGGCCAGCCGGGTAAATCTTCCCGATGGCACATCCACCCTTACGATGTTTACCGAACAAAAAACCTACGCACTGAAACACGCTGACCGCACATATGCAGAGATGCCCGCGAGTATGGATCAATTAATGGATGAGGTAGAAGAGGATATTGATACTGAAGATGAAGATGATAAAGCCTCTGCGGCTGCCATGCGCGGGATGATGGAAGGGATGATGGAAGGCATGATGTCCCAGATAAAGGTCAGTGTAAAAGACACCGGGGAAAAACAAAAGATCGGCAAGTGGAGTGCCAGAAAGTATGAGAGGATTACCGAGATGGGCTCCATGGGAAAAAGTGTTGATGAGGTATGGGCAACCGGGGATCTTAAGGTAGATATGAAGGCTTACTGGAAGGCCATGAGCGTCATGCAGGCTCAACAGCCCGGGTTTGATAAATTTATGAAGGAGATGGAAAAAATCAAAGGGGTCATTGTTAAAACCATAAGCCGTGCAGATGCCATGGGAGTGGAAATAAAAACTACTGAAGAGCTTGTTGATTTTGCGAGCAAGCCGGCGCCGGCAGATACATACAAGATTCCTTCAGGTTACAAAAAAGTTTCTTTTACTGGCGGGCATTAAAGGTATGCGGAATCTGGCCTTAATAATCGCCTCATGGCTGATAATTGTCCTGGTTACAATGGGTCAGGAGAGCAAAACCAGATGGCTTAATGCCAGGGGACATAACCAGCAGGTCGAACTGACGGTGTTCGATGTTACACTTGCGCCTCTTCCTGACAAACCCGATCAACTTGAGGTTATTGTGACCACCGCCTGGCGCAACCTGGAGCTGCCCCATGTCATGGATGACATAGAATGGAAAACCACTGGTATGGGGAGCCTCTCAGCATTTGGCAGATCCAGACGGCCCACCGGAAGGGCAGCGATTCAGCATACTGCCTATCTGGTGCCCCGCATCGGGGATCACATATATCTGGCCTATGGTACCGGGGGAATAGCGCGGCTTGAGGATGATGAAGAGATCAGCCTTCCGCATCATAACGACGAGGTCGAATGGATATGCCGTTTTGAGGTTGAAAAATCAAAGTCCGATGTAATGCAGCTCCTATTTCTGGACTTTGACAACGGCCACATCAATATTCCACTTACATCAAAGGCCCCTGTGCGACAGGGAAAAGCCCCGGCTGCAGAGGCTGCCAATGAATATATCCGCGCCAGGGTTTATGGTTGTTCCCGGGTAGGTAACAATACAGAGATAGAACTGGGGTTGATCAGCACCTATTCCGGGAATATGGTGGAGCTTTCTATTTCCGAAACTGTCCGGGTTAAACTTAAAGATGGCTCATCGGCTGATATTGAAGTTATGACCCCTGAGGCATGGGAGGCAGAGAGCACACGAATTCTGCCTGAATGGGAAGAGCGCGGACGCCTGCGCTTTGGGCGCATGGTGCAGTGTGGCAAAGGGTCTCTTGAAATCGCGGCGCCCGGTCTTGAACCTCTTTTATTAACTCTGCCCCCGGACAAAAGTAAACCAGAACCCCAACCAGAGTGAGAAAGGCCTTAATGATGAAGCCATTTTTACACAGGTTTATATTGGGTGTTATGCTGGTCTGGTGCTTTACAGCCCAGGGCATTGAAATGAATAAAGCTGTCGTGGATCCGCCTTCACAGGCTGAAGCAGTAATCTGGGGCCGTGGTCTAACAGAGATGACAAGCGCATACGCCCCTGATGATGCGGTATCAAGTGGCCTAATTGCCGGCGAGGCAGGGGATTTCCGTGCTGAAATATCACTGAATATTGGCGGCACATACAGCGCCACAACAGGAGTAGTGTTTGGTTTTTCTAATGAGAAAGAATTATGGCTTGCTGGTTTTAACCCTCGTGAAGCCCGTTTTGAAATAATCTGCCAGACAGAAGAAGATACAGAAATCCTGGCCTCATCAGCGTCTGAGGTGAAAACTGGGGCCATGCTGATCTTTGAGGTTATTGTGGCTGGAAAAAGGGTAACCATTGTTAAAAACAGGAAAGAACAGCTATCCTTTGAAAACAGCGCCCCCATATCAGGTCAGGTGGGGATCGGTTCGGTTTGCATCACAGATTTCGAAGTGATCTTTGAGTCAGTTCGTTTTTTAAAACCTGATAACTCGCCCCTGTTTTTTCTTGATCCCCTGAAAACTGCCTGGAAACCCTTCCGGGCCGCCACTCTGACAGAGGGTAAAGGAGAATGGAGGTCTGTTCGAGTTTTGGTAACAGACCCGCAGAGCCCTCAAAAAGGTTTCTGTACCGCCCTTCTACTTGACGCTATTCCAACAGGAGAGCGTTACCGTTATGAGACCCTTATCCTTACGAGTACTAAATTCAGTGGTCTGGGCATGACCGGCATTGTGTTCGGATTTCGCGACTCAACCCATTACAATCTGCTCGGGTATAAACCTGAACATGGTCGCATCGAGATATGGCACCGCTCGAAATCCGGTTTAGAGCCTGTGTCATCAGCAGTTTTTGATACTGAAGAGACATGGCTAACAGTTTCTGTTGAGGGCTCTTCTGATCGGGTGCGCGTTTTCGCTGATGGACATCTGCTGATGGACCTGCGGGATGAGCGCTTCAAGGGCGAATATTCGGGAATTATGAGTTATGGTAATAGCTGGAAGTGCGCTGTATGGCGAGATGATGCCCTTTCAACAGGTGGCGATCCCCTGCCACCCAAAGCCCCGGATGATCTTCTGGCTTATGAATTCGGTACCCGCGCATTGCTGCTCGAACCGGCAGACCTTGAAAAGTGGGAGGCCCTTATTGATCACTCCATCTTAAACCAGGAGCCTGGCGCATCTTTTTCACTGGCTGAGGCCGGCGGTCCTGTCAGCATAGTATTTGCCTTTGCCTACCAGCGCCTGACAAGGATAGAACAGCTTGAGATATACCTGGATGGCCCTGAAGAGGTCGGGACTATACGTTTTCTGTCATCAATAGAAACTCCGCTTACCGGGTTCAGTGAACTCGCAGTAATGAACCCTGGCAAGGGTGATAAGGAGATTCTAAACATTGACCCGGTAAAGGCCAAGTACCTTCGCATTGAAATCCCCCAGGCAGGTCAAAAAGAGGGGCAGATAGCAGAGATTTTTGTACGGGGTTCACTTCTGGAAAAGGCGGTTCAAGGGCAAACTGCGGAAACATCTCTTGCTTTAAACAAAGTATCGCCTGATCGTGAAGAACGTGAGATCAATGATACCCCTGAAAAGGCCATGCGTCTTCCTCCTGATATATGGATCGGAGGCAAGACCGGATTCGGCGATGTTGACTATTACAGCCTCACACTACCTGCTCAGGGCGGAAGTGTTAAACTTTTTGGCCGAAATACAGGGGCAATACCTGCCAGTTATGTACTCCTCGGTGCAGATGGCCAGGAGGCCAGGCCTGTGAGCATGGAGCAAACAAAAAAAGAGTGGACTGCTTCCTATAACCTTGGCGGAGGGGTATGGATGTTTCGAGTCACTGGAGACCCTATTTCACTGACAGTCCTCTTTGATGACAGCGGCAGTATGGGTGATGCAAGGGATGCGCTTCCCAAGTTGTTAATGAAGATTGCTGATAGAGTGGGGCCTGGACTTAGAATCAAACTGATGAAATATGCCTCAACACCAGTGGAGATATTTGATTTTGTAGAGAATCCGGAGATATTAAGAGAGGCAGCAGAAAGAGAGGTCAGCGCTGAAGGGGGAACTGAAACCCTTATCGGACTTACAGGAGGATTGGAGAGTCTTAAAAATGTCACCGGTAACAGGGCGCTTCTGGTAGCCCTGGATGGTATTGATGGTTTTTCTGATGAAAATGGCTATATGGATATTATCAAAGCAGCTGTGACATCAAGAATCTCCATGTATATTATCAGCATCACTGAGGAGGAAGACTGGGATAACGAAAAACGGGTACTTGATTTAAGTGACCGCAACCTGCTGAGCGAACTGGCATGGATAACAAATGGCCGCCTCTTTATTAACCCCGACCTTAATACCTTTGAGAAGTGTATCACAGAGGTGCTTTCTGCCCTTTCCGGTGCAGTCCCCTACCAGGTTATAGCCGAATATAATGAGGCAGAATTGCCGCCTGAACCAGAGGGGCCGGGAAGCCTTGAGGTTAGACTTTCGCCGGGTATTGATAAGGAACAGGTACGTACCATCGAAATAATTCTTGATGCCTCCAATTCCATGTGGGGACAGATCAATGGAAAGGCAAAGATCGAAATCGCCCGCCAGGTGCTCAGCTCATTGATTGAAACCATACCCGACGGATTTTATATAGGATTGCGTATCTATGGCCACCGCTGGCCCATAAATGATGCAAGGGCATGCAGTGATTCGGAACTGGTAATTCCAATCGGTGCGCCTGACCGGGCCGCTTTACTGAATACAGTAAAGGGTATTTCTCCCAGGGGACGCACCCCGCTGTTCTATTCACTCCTTCAGACTCCACAGGACTTTAAGGGGATTCCATCAGGAACAGTGATCCTTATAAGTGACGGTATTGAGAGTTGTGACGGAAGGATAGATGATGTTGTAAAGACACTGCACGCTTCAGGTATTGATCTTAACGTTCATATTATTGGTTTTGATGTAAAGGAACGTAATGCCAGGGAACAGCTTGAAACCGCGGCCAATGCACTGGGCGGAAGGTATTTTGATGCAGGAGATTCCAAAGCCCTTGCGGCTGCCCTTGAACGTACCCTCAAGATTGAATACCAGGTGATTGCAGCAGACAGTTCTGTGGCAGCACGTGGTGTAGCCGGTGGTGACCCTGTAACTCTTGAGGCCGGGGACTATCGGATAAGGGTTCTTCTTGAACCCCTGTTTGCAGAGAGTGCTATAAAAATTGAACCAGGGAAGTCGATAGTGGTAAAGGTCTTAAGAGACAATAAGGAATGGAATATCCAGGCAGAGTAATAAATAAGACTCACGCCCTTAATTTATATATTGTTAGTCACCCAGTATAAGTGCAATATCCCTGAGTTCGCTTTTTATTTCCTGAAGCAGGCCGGAAGGGGCTGTCTTTACCTCATCTTTTGAAGTAGATATTTTAAGGCGTTTTCTTGCGCCCTCTATAGTGAGTTTTTCATCATATAAAAGGCGTTTAATCTCTTTTATAAGCTCAAGGTCTTTTTTCTGGTAGGTTCTCTGTTTTGAATCTGCCCTTGATGGCCTTATCTGGTGGAACTCCATCTCCCAGTACCTGAGCACATAGGGCTCAACCCCGATAATGCGGCTAACCTCACCGATACGGTAATAGCGCTTATCTTCAGGACTTTTCATTAAATAATTAACCCTCGCTTAGAGTTCCACCTGTTTCTGCCTTGATACTGTCCAGTACCTGCCCGATAATCCGGTTAACCTGTTCACCATCAAGCGTGCCTTCAACTGATCTGAAACTGATCCTGTAACTTATGGCCTTTTTTTCAGGGCCGAATTTCTCACCCTCAAAAACAGATACCACATCAACAGTCTCTACCAGTTTACCACCGGTTTTAAGGATTATATCCTGAATGGATTTACTTTCAACATTTTTATTAACAATTATTGATATATCCCTGAAAACAGCAGGATATTTTCCAACAGACCTGAACTCAAACCGCTCAGATTTTACTTTAAGTATCTTTTCAATATCAAGCTCAAAAACAAAAAGGGCACCTGTCTTGATCTCATAACCATCAAGCACTTCTTTGGCTATTTTACCCATTGTTCCAAGGATGGTTTCACCGCAGCAGATATTGCATGAGATATTTTTATCATATGACTCACCTGAAATCCTGCGTTCAAATGTAAAATTACTTAAACCAATGGATTCAAGAAGCACCTCAACAGCGCCTTTGATATCATAAAAATCTACCGGCCTTGTTTCATTATGCCATTTTTTAGAGGTGTAGTTCCCTGTAATAACACCGGCAACCATTACCCTTTCATTGGGCAGTTCGTTTGAATCTTCCCTGAAAAAGACCTCTCCCCATTCAAAAAGCTTAAGGTTCTGTTCACCATGTGAGATATTCTCTTTCACTATAGATAAGAGCCCAGGTAAAAGCGATGTCCTCATGACCGATTGTTCGGTTGTTAATGGGTTAATCAGTTTTACAAACTGCCTTAATGGGCAATTTTCCCCTGCCTGAAGCAGGTTGGCTGATTCTGGTGATATAAAGCTAAAGGTTATTATCTCACTGAAACCAGCCCCAGCGAGTATATCACATGCCCTGTCATGTAAAACAAGCGAGGGCATATCCGCTTTGTCAGATGGCCTTATGGCCGGGAATGTTTCAGGGATACAATCATATCCATGCATCCTGGCAATCTCTTCAACCAGATCAATCTCCCTTGCTATATCCACCCTGTATGTGGGTGGAATAACCTTGAGCGTATTTAAATCTTTTTCAGTAACATCCATTGAAAGGGCCTTAAGCCATGATGTCATTTCGCTTTTCGGTATCTCTGCGCCCAGAAAATTATTTGTTTTATCCACCCTGAGGTCAATAACGGGCGGCTCAATTTTTTTTGGGTAGAGATCTATCAATCCCCTGTTTATCTTGCCGCCAGCAAGTTCAAGGGAAAGCGAAAGAGCCCGCTTGAGGGCATATGTTACACCCTCAATATCAATGCCCCTTTCAAACCTGTATGATGCCTCGCTTGATATGCCAACCGATTTTGCGCCCCTTCTAATGGTCACAGGATTAAAATATGCGCTTTCGATAAGGATATTGGATGAGTTGTCAGTAATCTCACTATTGAGGCCTCCCATTATCCCAGCAATACCAACAGGTTTTTTACCATCACATATCATCAGGTGTTCACTGTTAAGTGTGCGCTCCTGACCATCCAGGGTGAAGAATTTATCACCCTGCTCTGCCCTTGCAACTACTATCCTGTGCTCTTCGAGCTGATTATAATCAAAGGTATGCAGTGGCTGACCTGTTTCAAGAAGCACATAGTTTGATATATCAACGATATTGTTTATGCTCCTTACACCTGAGACAAAAAGCCTGTAGCGCATCCAGAATGGAGAGGGCAAGATTGATACATCCTGTATCATGCCTGCCGCATACCTTGGGCAGCCTTCCGGATCAACCACATCAACCCTTGCAACCTCACTGATAGGCACACCCTCTTCCCTGTATTGGACATCAGGCAGTTTTAGTTTCTGCCCGGTAAGGGCTGCTACCTCGCGCGCTATGCCTATTACAGAGGCGCAGTCAGGCCTGTTGGGTGTAATATTGATTTCATAAAACCAGTCGAGAGGATTAATGGCATCAGAAAGTGTCCGCCCAACCTCAAGTTCAGAAGGTAGAATCATCAGACCGGCGTGGTTATCAGTAAGGCCAAGCTCATCTTCAGCCATGAGCATACCGCCTGAGAACTCTCCCCTTAACTTGCTTTCTTTTATTTGAATACCGCCCCTGAGCTCTGTGCCTGGAAGTGCCATAGGCACAAGATCCCCGGCTTTCATATTTGTTGCGCCGCATACAACCTGCACTGTTGAAAAGCCGGTATCCACATCACACAGGGATAATCTGTCTGCTTTAGGGTGTTTTCTAACTGAAAGGACCTTTGCAACAATGATCTTATCGTGTATATCACCTATCTTTTCAAGGGCTTCTACCTCAAGGCCCGCCATTGTTAATATATGTGCCAGTTCCTGAGGTGTAATATTGATATCTACATATTCTTTAAGCCAGTTTAAACTTAGTTTCATTTGTGAGACCCGGGTTATGGTAATTTTAAAATTGTTTTAGAAAACGCATATCATTTTTAAAGAGAAGCTGGATATCATCTATGCCATACTTGAGCATGGTGATTCGTTCAATCCCAAGCCCGAAGGCAAAGCCTGAATATATCTCAGGGTCATAATCCACAAAGCCGTAGACAGCAGGGTCAACCATGCCTGAGCCCAGAATCTCCTGCCAGCCTGAGAATGAGCATGTCCTGCAGCCCTTTCCCCTGCATATAACACACTGTATATCCACCTCCGCGCTTGGTTCTGTAAAGGGAAAAAAGCTTGGCCTGAACCTGAGATTGATATCTGACCCGAACATCTGATGCACAAAGCTGGTAAGAGTGCCTTTGAGATCTCCGAATGTAACCCCTTTATCTACAAGAAGCCCTTCCACCTGGTGGAACATAGGTGTATGTGAGACATCAGAGTCACTCCTGTAAACCTTGCCAGGGGCGATAATGCTTACAGGGGGCTTCTGCTTTTCCATTACCCTGATCTGCATGGGTGATGTGTGTGTCCTTAAAACCACATTTTTTGACACATAGAATGTATCCTGCATATCCCTTGCAGGATGATCCTTTGGCATGTTGAGCGCCTCAAAATTGTAGTAATCAAGCTCAACATTCGGACCTTTTACAATGGTGTAACCCATACGTACAAGAATACGGCATATCTCATCATTTACCTGGTTGATAGGATGAAGATGTCCCCTTAAAGGTCTTTTACCAGGAAGAGTAATATCAATCTTCTCCCCTCCCTCTTCTTTTCCTTTGAATTCAGCAATGATCTTTTCAAGAAATGCGGTGATCTCATCCTTTACATCATTGGCCAGTTTACCAAAAACAGGGCGCTCTTCCTTTGCGATGTTACCCAGATTCTTCATAAGGGAGGTGATATGCCCCTTTTTCCCCAGGTATTCTACCCTGAACTTTTCAAGGGCATCCAGATTTCTCATAGAGCCCAACTCACTGAGTGCCCGATCTCGTATTTCCAGTAGCTTTTGTTTCATGATCATAATATTTCTAGGCCCTGTTTGTTAAACAAACGGGCCTAATCAGATGGATAGCAGTAAAAATTCTCTGGCAGTTATTTTACCATTTCAACGATTTTAGAAAAGCCTGCGGGGTCATGGATGGCCATATCGGACAACACCTTTCTGTCCAGGTCAATCCCTGCCCTGTTCAGACCATGAATAAACTCGCTGTAAGACATACCATTTATTCTTGCAGCCGCATTGATGCGGATGATCCACAATTTTCTGAAATCGCGTTTTTTAGTTTTGCGGTCACGGTATGCATACTGCCTTGCACGATCTACTGCCACTGTTGCAGCAGTAAATAATTTGCTGTGACTACCCCTGAAACCTTTTGCAGCCTTAAAGACCTTGTTTCTACGGTGTCTTGCCTTAAAACCTCTTTTTACTCTTGGCATTTGAAGATCCTCTTTTGCATAGTAATTAATTTCTTCAATCTGTTATTACAAAAAAACTTAGCTGTAATAAACTACATAAAGGGAATAAGCTTTTTGATTCTTTTTACATCACTGGCATCAACAAGCCCTGATTTTCTCAGGTTCCTTTTACGTTTTGTTGTCTTCTTGGTAAGAATATGGCTTGCATTTGCCTTGCTTCTTACAACCTTTCCTGTACCTGTGGTCTTGAATCTCTTTGCCGCACCACGGTGTGTCTTTAATTTAGGCATTTATACCTCCCTTAAGTACCTGTCTCTATATCAGCCTTACCCGTTGAAAATAAACAGAATTATATTCTTTGTCGGGCCGACATAATAAAATATACCTCAAAAGTCAAAGGATTTTATTTAAATAAAGCCGGGTTGACTTTGATTTTATATCAGCCTAGTAAATATTATAAGTAATATCAGAGCGTTAAGGATATATCTCAGAAACTCAAAAAAATTACTTTGGCACTATAACCATTGTTGCATTACGGCCCTCTTTTTTTGCTTCCTGCTCAATAGCACCCAAATCCTTTACCTCTTCAGCTATCTTGAGTAATAGTTCAATACCTGTTTCCTGATAGGCTAATTCACGCCCCCTGTACATGAGAGTCAGTTTCACCCTGTTCTTTTTTTCCAGGAATTTTTTCAGGTTCTTGATCTTTGTGTTAAGATCATGCTCATCAGTATGAGGCCTTAACTTTATCTCTTTTAACTGAAAAGCCTTTGTCTTTTTTCTGGCTTCCTGTTCCTTTTTGCTCGCCTCGTATTTGAATTTGCCATAATCCATTATCCTGCACACAGGAGGATCAGCGTTTGGCGCCACTTCTACAAGGTCAAGGCCTTCCCTGATGGCAACATCCATTGCATCCCTAGTGGCCATTACCCCAAGCTGGGTCCCGTCACCGGAAATCAATCTAACCTGGCTGGCCCGGATCAATTCATTTACCCTTATTTCTTCAACTTTATTTGCTATAGCTGCTACCTCCTTTGTCTTTCTTCTTCTTTTAGATGTTGAATAATCTCATGAGTGGTCATGAATGGAAGATTCTGCCCATCCCTCAGCCTGGGTGTAACTCCACCCTTTTCAGCCTCTTTGTCCCCAACAACAAGCATGTATGGGATCTTCTGAATCTGGGCCTCTCTTACCTTCAAACCAAGCTTCTCATTTCTGATATCCGCTTCTACACGGAACCCCGCCTCTTTAAGGGATGCTAAGAGAGAATTTGCAAACTCATTGTTTCTGTCTGTAACAGTAAGTATGCGTGCCTGCAGGGGCGCTATCCACATTGGGAAAGCCCCTGCATAATGCTCAATTAAAATCCCGATAAATCTTTCTATGGAACCTAAAATAACCCTGTGTATCATTACCGGCTGCTGTCTCTGGCCGTCATTATCCATAAAGGATAGATCAAACCTTACAGGCAGGGTAAAATCACACTGTACAGTGGCGCACTGCCATTTGCGGTCAAGTGCATCCTTGAGTTTCACATCTATTTTGGGGCCGTAAAATGCGCCGTCTCCTTCATTTATCTCATAGGGAAGGGCAAGATCTTTAACCGCGTTTATAAGTGCATTTGTTGCCCTTTCCCAGTCTTCATCTGACCCGATTGCCTTTTCAGGCCTTGTACTGATCTCAAGTTCATAGTTGAAATTGAAGATCTGCATTACATCCTTGATAAATTCAAGGACACCCTTGATTTCATTACCGAGTTGATCGGGGGTGCAGATGATATGAGCGTCATCCTGTGTAAATTCACGCACCCGTGTCAGACCGTGCAAAACACCTGAGCGTTCATGCCTGTGAACCAGGCCAAGTTCAAAGTACCTTTTAGGAAGATCCCTGTAGCTTCTGATCTTTGATTTATATATGAGCATATGAGAGAGGCAGTTCATGGGCTTAATGCCGTATGACTGTTCATCTATCACGGTAAAATACATGTTTTCACGGTAATTATCAAAATGGCCCGATTTCTGCCACAGATCAGTCTTTAGGAGCTCAGGCCCCTTGACCATTTCATAGCCGCGCCTGAAATGTTCATTTATCTCAAACTGCTCGATCAGATGCCTGAGCATGTAACCATTCGGGTGCCAGACAACCATGCCTGCCCCTATCTCTTCATGGGTGCTGAATAGTTCAAGCTGTTTTCCAAGCTTTACATGATCCCTTTTCTTTGCCTCTTCCAGTCTCTGGAGATATGACTTTAGTATTTTAATATCAGCAAAGGCAACACCATATACCCTGCTCAGCATTGCCCTCTTTTCATCACCACGCCAGTAGGCGCCAGCTACCTTTGTAAGCTTAAATGCCTTTATCCTGCCGGTGGAAGGTACATGGGGGCCCCTGCACAGGTCTGAAAAACTCCCCTGGGTATAAACAGATACATATTCAGCTTCAATACCCTCTATGATCTCCACCTTGTAATTTTCGCCCTGTTTGCTGAAGAACTCTATGGCCTCAGCCTTGGAAAGCACCTCACGTTTGAATGGAAGATTCTGTTTTATGATCTCGTTCATCTTGTCTTCTATAAGAGTGAGATCCTCTTCCTTGAATGGCCTCTCGTAATCAAAATCATAATAAAAGCCGTTTTCTATTGAAGGGCCGATTGTCACCTTAACACCGGGGAACAGCTCCTTAACAGCCATTGCCATTACATGGGAGGCGCTGTGCCGCATGATATCAACACCCTCTTCCGTGTTGATATAGAGAGGCTCAATAGATACATCAGCTTTAATATCAGTGTAGAGGTCACACAACTCTTCATTTACCCTGACAGCCACTATGTTTTCCAGCCCCCTTACCCCGAGTTTATTAAGGGCATCAAGGGCAGTTATGCTGTCTGCGTCAATATTGATTGCTGCTTTATCTTTTAGTTTTATTTCCATTCCCATCTTTTTGGCCAAAAAAATAAGGCATCATAAACAAGTAACTTTAACCAGGGTGAAAGGGGCAAATTCATATTTTCAACTTTTAACCGTGGCCATTTATTATTTGGACACAACGGTTAAAATTCTGATAAAAAATAGAATGTCGTAACTAAAAAAGTCTTCATCCCCTGTCTCTTTTACCTTATCTGATGCCTGAATAACTCTTTATTATTATTTAACTATACCAAAGGGCAACGTTCTTGTAAAAAAATGGTTAATTATACCCGCTAAATATTAAAAATCAAGAAAATGATTATAAAAAAGATAATATTTTTAGAATCTTCACTGTCGATAATACGGCATTAGTCTATATATTTAAAATAAAGTTATTTTGATCTTGCTTGATTATTAGAGTTGCATTATAAGCATCACCCGCAACAATGGATACAATGTATCCATAATATATTTCAATATGGGCATTTAATAACCAGTTTCATGACAATTTTTCAACGTTTATATTCATTATCAGGTTATATTCTGTTGTATTGGCCATTATTTATCTGGCATGTCATTTGCTGAACATTAATTGCTATGTATTCGGAAGGTTAAAAAAACATGGATAAATTATTTATCGATGCAGCAAAAACAATTATCGGCAGTAAAAGATGCATCGCGCTTACCGGAGCCGGGATATCTGCTGAGAGCGGAATACCTACCTTCAGATCAAAGGGCGGTTTATGGAACAGTTATGATCCAACCGTATATGCATCGATCGATACATTCATGATTGACCCTTCAAAATACTGGAGTATAAGGGGTGATTTTATCCGCAATTATAATGATTATTCGCCTAACCAGGGTCATCTTGTACTCGCAAGACTTGAAAAAGCAGGACTCCTTAAATGTATCATCACCCAGAACATAGATGGGCTTCATAAAAAGGCCGGTTCAGAAAAGGTGCTGGAGATACACGGATCTCTCAGGGAAATATTCTGTATGTCATGCGGCAGGGAATATATTGCGCCAGACATCCCTCCAGGCGAGGTACCGCTCTGTGCCTGTGGGGGTGTACTTAAGCCCAACACTGTACTCTTTGGTGAAGGTCTGCCGCCTGCAGTTCTTACAGAAGCTGAAGAATATGCCGGCACCTGTGATGTAATGATTCTGATAGGAACATCCGCAATTGTATATCCGGCTGCATACCTGCCTGTAACAGCCAAGAAGAATAGCGCAATAATAATAGAAATAAACCTGGAAAACTCATTTAAGGATTCAGATATTATAATTGAAGAAAAATCCGGGATTGCGCTCCCGGAGATTGAGGCAAAAATGAAAAAACTTTAAACAACAATTATCACTCTGAGTGAATATGATTTTAACAATTTTTACATATTTTTTACTTTCCTGACAAATATTTTTAACTTTTATTCATTACAGTATGAATTTACTCGATTGTTTTAGTGCTTATATGAAGGGGTTTAATATATGAAGATAAATAATGAAGGAATAAAAATTGGTTTAACAGCAATAATTCTGCTGATTATTCTTTCCATAACAGCCTGCATCACGGTAGGTCCTGATTACAAACCGCCAACAGTAGATATGCCTGAAAAATGGCAAACCGGATTATCTGAAAAACTTTCGCCGGAAACAGACAGGTTAAGCCTTGTCAACTGGTGGAACTCTTTTGACGACCCGTTTTTAACTGATCTGGTTAAAAGGGCTGTGGAGAATAACCTTTCTCTTAAAGAGGCCTTTACAAGACTAAGTGAGGCAAGACTCAGAAGAGGGATCACCGGGGCAGATCAATACCCCTCTGTGTCATCATCTGCATCAGGGACTAGAAGCCATTCTTCCCGCAGCAGCAGCGAAATGTATCAGGCCGGGGTGGATTCAAGCTGGGAGATAGATATATTCGGTGGTATAAGGCGTTCAATAGAGGCATCTGATGCTGATCTGGAGTCAGCAAACGCCTCACTTAACGATGTTCTGGTATCCCTCACTGCCGAGGTTGCTACAAACTATGTAAATTTAAGGCTTTACCAGGCAGAGATGGATGTTACAATCTCAAATCTGAATGCACAGGCAGAGACCTATGAAATAGTCTCATGGCGGTTCAAGGCAGGGCTTGTTACAGAGCTTGATCTTAAAAAATCAGAATACTCTCTTGAACAGACAAAATCTCAGGTACCTGCCGTTCAATCAAGGATTGATCAGGCGCAAAACCGGATTGCCGTTCTTCTGGGGGTAAATCCGGGTATGATGAAGGATGAGTTGAACAAGGCAAAGCCTGTTCCGGTTCTAAAAGATGAAATCAAAACAGGCATACCTGCTGACCTGTTAAGGCAAAGGCCTGACCTGAAAAAGGCAGAACGTGACCTGGCCGCTCAGACAGCAAGGATAGGAGCGGCTGTATCCGATCTTTATCCGAAGATTTCTCTTTCAGGGTCTATTAAGGTGAATTCATCTTCAATAGGATCTCTTATAGATAGCGACAGCCTTACAAGCAGTATAGGGCCTTCATTATCATGGCCTGTATTCCGGGCAGGAGCGATCAGGAAAAATATAGAGATTCAGTCAACAATGGCCGAGAGACTTCTTATTCAGTACAGGTCTCTTGTTTTAAAAGCATCTGAAGAGGTCGAAAATGCGCTTGCCTCATGCATGTATGAAAAGATGAAAGAGGCATCCCTTAAAAAGGCGCTTGATGCTGCGACTGTGGCATTTAATCTTTCAAAAATGCAATATTCTTCAGGTCTGGTTGATTTTCAGGTGCTGCTTGAAGCACAGCGTACACTTCTATCATTACAGGATCAGGTCACCCAGAATGAAGGGCAGATCACCTTGAACTTTATAACTCTTTACAAAACATTGGGTGGCGGATGGTCACCTGATACAATAGATATGTAGCAGGGAGCTAATTATGGATAAAATAGAAAACAGGAAGCAGGTAGCAGAAAAACTTGAATTGCACAGTGGTCATGGCAAAAAGGGCAGATTTAAAAAATACATTATTATCATTGCCGTTCTTATTTTTATTATTGTCTTGTATTCGTTTCTAGCGGGCCAAGAGAATAAACCTGCCTCCGAACTTTATAGTATAGAACAGATAGAAAGGGGTGAACTCACTGTAACTGTAAGCGCTACAGGGAGTCTTGAGCCCAGAAATCAGGTGGATGTTGGCAGCGAGTTATCGGGTATAGTGAAGAGTGTTGATGTTGATTTTAACGATCATGTAACAAAAGGGCAGACACTGGCCACAATCGACCCATCAAAACTTGAGGCACAGGTAAAACAGTCAAAGGCATCCCTTGAATCAGCCAATGCAAAGGTCCTTGATGCAGAGGCGACCCTTACAGAGATGCAGAATGAACTCAAACGGCTTTTACAGGTGTGGGAATTAAGCGGCAAAAAGATACCATCACAGAATGAGATCGATTCAGCCGAGGCCAAAGTAAAGCGGGCCAACGCATCACTTGCATCAGCAAAAGCACAGGTTTCACAGGCAAAGGCAACTCTTGAGGCCAATGAAACAGACTTAAGCAAAATGGTGATACGTTCACCTATCAATGGTATCGTCCTTAACCGCAATATTGAGCCGGGCCAGACAGTAGCCGCCTCTTTCCAGGCCCCTGTCCTTTTCACCCTTGCAGAAGACCTTACACAGATGGAACTGCGCGTTGCCATTGATGAGGCTGATGTAGGCGTAGTTAAAAACGGTCAGGATGCCACCTTTTCGGTCGATGCATACCCTGAACGTAATTTTAATGCCAGTATATTTCAGGTTAAATTCGGCTCATCAGCAGCGGAGGGTGTAGTAACCTATGAAACACGTCTTACTGTCGATAATAAAGAGCTTCTATTAAGGCCCGGCATGACAGCCACTGCCGAGATAATAGTAGATAATATTAAAGACACAATACTTGTTCCAAATGCCTCTTTAAGGTTTGAGCCGCCCTTTATAAAAGATGGCGCTGATACAAGAACAGGCAACAGAGGTCTCATGAGCAGTCTGATGCCTGGTCCTCCCGGAAGATTCAGAAATACCGGCAATCAGCCCGAAAAAAAGGAGACATCAAATAAAAAGGTATGGGTGTTGAAAAACAACAATCCTGAGCAGGTGGAAATAACCACAGGGTCAACCGATGGTAACTATACCCAGGTAACATCAGGCCAGATAGAACCCGGTATGAATATAATAACAGGAATGGAAGGACAGTAGTAATGGATCAACTAAAATCCAGTGAAGACTCTTGTGTAATAGAGTTCCGGGGCGTAGTAAAAACATATGGTACAGGACAGGCCTCCATGACAGCACTGAAAGGGGTGGATTTCAAGGTAAAACACGGTGAATTTGTTGCTGTGATGGGGCCTAGCGGTTCAGGAAAATCGACCTGCATGAACATATTAGGATGCCTTGATTCTCCGACGGATGGGGATTACCTGTTTAAAGGAATAAGTGTCAAGTCTCTTTCAAGACAACAACGTGCCCTGCTTCGCCGCTATTATATAGGCTTTGTTTTTCAGGGTTTTAATTTACTTAATCGAACAACTGCACTTGAAAATGTCGAGCTCCCCCTTTTCTATCGCGGCATACATATAAAAGAGAGAAGAATGATGGCAAGAAAGGCCCTGGATGCAGTGGGCCTTACAGGATGGGAAAAGCATACCCCCGGTGAATTATCAGGAGGCCAGCAGCAGAGGGTATCTATTGCAAGGGCGCTTGTAACCGACCCTGAAGTACTTCTTGCAGATGAACCGACAGGGAACCTGGATTCTGAAAAAAGCATAGAGATCATGAACCTGCTCACCGATCTGAATAATACCAGGAACATTACAATAGTCATGGTAACCCATGAAAAGGACATGGCTGAATATGCGAAAAGGACAATCAGGTTCAAAGACGGGCTGATCGATCATGACATGCATAATGGAGGCAATTAATAATGTGGTATCAGACAATCCTTCTAGCCCTTAAGGAGATAAGACGCAACCTCATGCGTTCTACCCTTACGATACTTGGCGTTGTTATAGGCGTTGCAGCAGTTATTACAATGGTTACACTTGGAAGCGGGGCAACCGCCCAGGTTACCAATGACATATCAAAACTCGGCAGCAACCTTTTGCAGATCAGACCCGGTCAGGCATTCAGAGGCGGGGGTGGAGGAGGCGCCAGGATGGAATCACAGCCATTTGAAGATTCGGATCTGGAGGCCATAAGAAACCAGATCAGATCGCTTGCAGCCGTAGCCCCGGTTTCAAGCAGTATGATACAGATCATTTATGGCAATGAAAACATGATTACATCTGTGACAGGAAGCACAAACGATTATTTGACAGCCCAGAACTGGGAAATTGATACAGGCCGTGAATTCACACATGGCGAGATCAGCGGCGGTAAATCTGTATGTATAATAGGTGCCAGCACAAAAAAGAATCTATTTGGGGCAGAAAATCCAATTGGCATGACCATAAGGTTGAAAAAGACCGCATTCAAAATAATAGGGGTATTCAAATCAAAGGGGCAGGCCGGTTTTGGAAGGGATCAGGATGATTTTGTGCTTATCCCTTTAAAAACCTTCCAGAGAAGGATTTCTGGCAAAAGAGATATCTCATCAATCATGGTATCGGCTGTTAAGGGCGCTTCAACTGAGAAGGTAAAAAAGGATCTGGAGGCGCTGCTCAGGGAGCGAAGGCCGGGTTCAAAGGGCACACAGGGTGATGATTTTTCTGTAATGGATATGAAAGAGATTGCCTCCATGCTTACAAGTACAACAAGGGTGCTTACAGGGCTCCTGGGAGCTGTTGCGGCAGTGAGCCTGCTTGTTGGGGGTATCGGCATAATGAATATTATGCTTGTTTCTGTTACGGAGCGTACACGAGAGATAGGCATCAGACTTGCAATAGGAGCCCTGGAAAATGAGGTTTTAAAGCAGTTTCTCCTTGAAGCAGTGGTGCTCTCTTCACTTGGCGGGGCAATAGGAATAACACTGGGCCTTTCAGCTGCCGGCCTGCTGACCTTGCTGCTTGGCATCCCCTTTGTTATAAGCCCCGGGATAGTATTGATTGCCTTTATGTTCTCTGCTGCGGTCGGGGTTGTATTCGGGTATGTCCCGGCCAGAAAGGCCGCTCAGCTTGACCCTATTGAGGCGCTGAGGCACGAGTAAAAAAAAAGTTCAAGGTTCAAGGTGTAAGGTGTAAGGTAAAAACAATTTTTTATGATACTGACTCATTCTTATCCGAAAACATATTTTCATACTGCGATGTAAACACTTATTTACTGCAAAAGATACAATGCTGAATGAATAATGATGATTAATACTGTAGGGGCAGGCCACTGTGCCTGCCCGCAGACTATTGCACATGATATAACTTTATTCTAAACCATTGTCTTACCGCAAAAACAATAATCAGATTGTAATTAGATTTTTTTTATGTCAAAAAGATAGTTTAATAAACCGGGTTTAAAATTGATGGAAAACAATCGTAAGATCATAACACTCAAAAAAGGTAAGGATGCCTCCATAAGGCGGCGTCACCCCTGGCTCTTTTCCGGTGCAATAAAGGAAACGGGCAGTGAACAGATTCCAGACGGTGCAATGGTAGATATATATTCCCATAAGGGTGAATTCTTAGGCATGGGGCACTATCAGTCATGCACAAGCATTGCTGTGAGGATACTCTCATTTACACCATCTGATGAAAAGAGCCTTTTTAGAGAAAGAATAAAGAGTGCCTGGGAATACAGAAAACGCATCGGTATTACTGAAAATCCGGACACTAATGTTTTCAGGCTTATCTTTGCAGAGGGTGACGGCCTGTCAGGTCTGGTTGTTGATTATTATAACGGCGTGGCAGTATTGCAGGCCCATTCCATGGGCATGTACCTGAGCCGCAGTTTGATAGCAGAATCAATCAAAGAGTTGCTGGGCAAGGATCTGAAGGCAGTGTATGACAAGAGTAAAGAGACACTGCATGGCAGACATGGCCTTGTTGAAAACAGTTTTATTCTGGGCTCTGCTGAGGATTCTGCCATTGTCATGGAAAATGGCAAACGCTTTATGGTTAACTGGGTAACAGGTCAGAAGACAGGGTTCTTTATTGATCAGCGTGAAAACCGCACCATGGTTAATTCATACTCTTCAGGCAGGCGTGTGCTTAATACATTCTGTTATACAGGAGGCTTTTCAGTATATGCCGGTTTGGGCAATGCAAAGGAGGTACACAGTGTGGACTCCTCAAAGGCTGCGCTGGAAATTGCCAGAAAAAACATGATACTCAATAATATCCCAAACAGTGATTTCTTTTCTAATGATGTGTTTGAATATCTTCAGTCATGTCGTGAATATGACATGATAATCCTTGATCCACCAGCATTTGCTAAAAGGCTTAATGCAAGGCATCAGGCGGTTATGGGTTATAAGAGGCTCAATGTGGCAGCCTTAAAAAAGATTGCTAAAGGGGGCTTACTATTTACCTTTTCCTGTTCTCAGGCAGTGGATAAGCGTCTTTTTCAGGACACTATCATAGCATCAGCAATAGAGGCAGGGAGGAATATCCGCATCATGCACTGGCTCAGTCAGCCAAAGGATCACCCTGTTGATATATATCATCCTGAAGGAGAATATCTGAAAGGGCTTGCTGTATATGTTGAGTAAAAAGCCTTAAGCTTTCAGCCATCATCTATCAGCTAAGACTTTGCTTTATAAGCCTTTTACTGAACGCTGATGGCTGACTGCTTTCATAATAAAATAAGTTTTTGTATAAACATTATCTATCAGACTATTTATTGAAAACCTTGTCAAAGAGTCCTCTGACTCCCTTTTTCACCTCATCCACTGTCGCGTTTTTAGCCTCATCTCTGGCGGCCTGTCCGACATCCTTTACATCCTGTGATATGGCGCTCTCCGATTCGCTGTATTCCTGGTCATCCAGAATCTGCTGCGCATCGCCCATGTATGCGCCAATCTCCATTATCTCAACGCCTGCTGGCAGCTCAAAAAATGAGTCTTTCATTGATTTCTGTGAAAGGCTTTTTAACTTAATATCATTTCCCGTACGTATCATAACACCATAGTTATTCTCTTTAGCAAGCCTACTGCTCTTTTCAAAAAGCTGAGACATATCCTGACCCATTATCTGTGCCATACCCGCTGCGATAGATATCCAGGCATCATTGATTTTCTGGATATCCTTTTTATTAGAGAAGACTATCTCAGTGGTGTTAACAGCCTTGTTATTTTCATAATAGGTTGCACTGTAGACATTCCCTTTAAGCCCTGCTACCTCTTCCTTTTTCCCGGTATCCTTCAGCTTCATATCATATTCAGTTGCCTTTGCCTTTTTTCTAAAAAGACCACCCATCATCCCGGCCATGCCCTTCATCTGATCCATATCAATTGCACTCCAGTTGCCCTCTTCATCCTTGTTTACTATGTAAATCTTTTTTCCCTGAAGAAGCATGTAGCTGTCAGGTGTGGTATCCATGCGTACATGGGAGGCATCCCTGACTGAAATGGTCATACTCTGGCCATCAGAATACTGATATGTAGCTGAGATATCGCCTGCAAAAACAGGCGCAGAAAACAACAAACAAATACAAACCAACAAAACCTTTTTAAACATATTTTCTCCTTTAATTTACTTTAACTTTTATTTACCAATCCCATTTGCATAGGAATCTTCGCTGATAACCTCCATCAGTCTGCAATAATGCCACTCCTGATCTTTGGGTGTAAGTGCCCCTGCCTTATATTTTTCGCATGTACCAGGTTTTTCAAGGGGATATTCTTCCAGCGGGTCGTTATCAAGATTATAAAAGGTGCAGTTTTTATCTTCAAACCCGCCCGCACATACCACCTTGTATCTTGCATTACGAGCGCCTACATGCTGTGTTCCATTTGTCATGAGATTTATGGATTCTGAAAGTACAAATCCCCTGTCAGGGTCACGCACTCTCTCCTTCTTACCAAAAAGGATTGGAGACAATGATACAGAATCAACCGAAACCATACCATTCCCTTCACTGTTACTTACCTCTTCAGGTATCTTAAGCCCGGCAATGGAAAGCACGGTAGAAAAGAGGTCTGCCACATGGATAATTTCGCTATTCTTTGAACCCGCCTTAATCTCCGGGCCCTTAATTACCATAGGCACAAGCGCCCCGCTTTCAAAGGTAGTACCCTTTCCACGTCCCTTTCTGGTGATGTACATATTGTCTATATACTCAAGCCCTTGTCTTTCATACATAGGAGTGCCGTTATCACTTACAAAAATAACATAGGTATTTGGATCAAGAGCATTTACTGCATCAAGCAGTTTGCCTGTAATGGTATCAAGGGAATTTGTCATTGCCCTCATAAGTGATTCATCACTGCAATTACCGGCACTGTTAGATCCGAACTGCCCGCCGCATTCCTTCATCTCTTCAATGCTTTTGGCATCCATTGTATCCATATTGGGTACGGCCATTGCATTAGGTTGCTGGATAATAGTGGTATGTGACAGGTTATATGCAACCCATGCAAACCAGGGTTTATCAGGGATTTCCCTTTCTTTTTTTGTAATCCACTCTATTGCATCAGCAATCTTTACAACAGGTGAATAGTTGGTTGGTGCTATGCCTGGCAAAGACTTGACCGGGGCTTTTTCTGTTCTCCAGACATTTGCAGGTGTTTCTTCATCCTGGATATGATAGTCATAATCCCAGAAACTCTTTATCGCGGCATGCAGGTTACCCCTGAAAAGATCAAAACCAGCCTCCTTTGGCTTCATACCCGGATAATCAGGCCCATTGCCATTTCCCGGAAGCCCTGCCAGATGCCACTTGCCGAATAATGCCGTGCTGTAGCCGCCTTCATCCTTTAATTTTTTTACGAAGGTGGTATGTTTCTGTGAAAGTGCATCAGCATAGGTGAGCACCTTTGCCTTTTTACCAAAAAGACCGGTAATGATAGCCGACCTTGTTGGTGAGCAGAAAGGATGTGCCCAGACATTGGTGAATACCATACCCTCACTCGATAATTTATCAAGCCTCGGGGTGGAGGCAGGAAGCCCCCTGATGGATTTATACCCTGCATGATTATGGCCTGATGGCCCGTACTTTTTTTCAAGATCATCTATGAGACCAGGGTACATGCCAGAGGTGACATCCACCCCAAAGTCATCAGCAATAATGAGGAGTATGTTGGGCTGTTTATGTTTTTCAGGTTTATCACCCATTGCCTGTGAAACAGTGCTGAGGCATATGAGTATAAAAAAGAGTAATAGACACGGGGTTTTTCTGGGTACTATTCTTTTTCGCATAGGTATCTCCTGTTAATAACAGATTAACAAACGATAAATCTAAAATTGTTTGATTCTCCCCATTTCCTCAGCCGGAGGCATATTATGGCAGCCTTGAAACCTTGTCAAGATAGCAGTTTTTAGATTTGACTCATAAATTAATAGATACTATTGTGGCCATGTTCTATTTAATATTTTTTAAATATCTGAATTTTGCAGAGACGGGTTTTATCCGCCGTCGCCTTATGGCTATGGCGGGACAAAAACCAGTCTCTGCATATAATTTTAATTGCTCACAGGCCAGAAAGGCAATCTGTATGAATAAAAGCATGGTATTACACTTCAGGCCCAGGACGGTTGACATCAGGGCGCTCAAATTTTCCATGACCTTCGGCCTGGGCGGCATGGCTTTTGTGCTGATTATCCTGCTCTTCTTTACCGGTCTTCTCCTGAAATTTTACTACCTGCCCCTTCCTGAAAAGGCATATGACTCTATTCTTCATTTAAAGGAAAATGTGCTATTCGGTTCTTTTATAAGGAATATCCATTACTGGTCAGCAAATGTACTTATCTTAATTACATTTCTGCATCTACTCAGGGTATTTTTAACATCTGCATTTCATCCTCCAAGGGCGGTCAACTGGATCATTGGCATTGCCCTTCTGTTGATTGTCATCGCCTTTAACTTTACCGGGTATCTCCTCCCCTGGGATCAGCTCTCCTTTTGGGCTGTCACCATCTGTACCGGGATGCTGGAATATATGCCTTTTGTCGGCGAATGGCTGCAAACTTTTACAAGGGGGGGGGGAGATGTGAGTGCCTCCACATTATCCATATTTTTTGCAGGTCACACTGCATTGCTTCCGGCTGTTTTAATCATAGTTCTGCCTTTCCACTTCTGGCAGATACGCAAGTCAGGAGGCATAGCACTTCCATTAAAGAGAGATAATATTGGGGAGTATAATCAAAAGGTAAAGGCCATTCCTGATCTCATAATAAGGGAAGTTGCCACTGCCCTTGTTATTACTGCATTCATCCTTGTTTTATCAATCATATTTGATGCCCCGATAGGTGACAGGGCGAATCCGGGGCTTAGCCCAAACCCATCCAAGGCGCCCTGGTATTTTATGGGTTTTCAGGAGATACTCCTGCACATACACCCTTTTTTTGCAGTGTCTGTATTACCTGCGGCAATTCTTATCCTTTTGATATGGCTGCCGTTCATGAAATACAGCCCTGAGTCTCAGGGTATATGGTTTATTTCAAAAACAGGCAGACAGGCGGCAATGTTTTCTTTTTTTGCCGCCATGCTTCTTTCAGTATCAGCCATCATTGCTGATGAGTATCTTCCTGATTTCCCGGCATTGCTGCCAGGAATACCGGTTATTATAAGTAACGGCCTGTTTCCCCTCTTTACCGCATTGCTGGCATTTGCCTTTTTTTATCATTCATTAGTAAAGAGATATCACCCCAAAAAAAATGAAAAGGCCCAGGCCATTTTTCTGTTTTTTATTACAATATTCATTACCTTTACAGTCACCGGAGTATGGTTTAGAGGATCGTCAATGAAGTTATTGTGGCCATGGCTATAGGCAGGTTCACAGGTTAATGGGTTTAAAGGTTTAAAGGTTAAGAGGTTTGATTTATGGCAGAAACTGATAAACATAATGAGGCTGCACTCTCCCCCCCGCGAAGGTCATTCCTGAATATACTATGGGCAGGGCTCGGTATCCTTGCTGGCCTGGAATTGATCATAATGATATTTACATTCCTGAAAAGAGGTAAGCCACAAGACAGGCCAGGTCTTACAAAAGAAATTATTGAGGCAGGCTGCGTGGACAGCTTTCCTCTCAACTCTGTTACCGCAAACATCAGGGGCAGGTTTTATCTCTGCAGGATGGATGATGGCGGTTTTCTGGCCCTTTCAAGTAAATGCACCCACCTTGGATGTACTGTGCCCTGGGATGATAATGAAAAAAGGTTTATATGCCCCTGTCACGGCTCATCATTTGATATCAGGGGCGCTGTATTAACCTCTCCTGCCCCACGGCCGCTTGATATGTACCCTATACATATTGAGAATAACATCATCAGGGTGGATACCGGTAATACCATAAAACGAAATCAATTCCTCGCTGAGCAGCCTGTATACCGGAAAAGGGATAGGCTATGAGGGCATGGAAACTTACAGGCCTTGTGGCGACTCTTATTATAACCCTCTCAATCCCTCTTTACCTTATAAAGGTATCGGTATTCCCTGCAACTCATGATTCGAATCATAACAGAGATGACCACCTCTTTGCAGGTACATTAAAGTGTGCAGAGTGTCACACCAGGGAATATGACAAATGGAAGGGTTCCCACCATGATCATGCCATGGCGATTGCAACTTCAGAAACAGTGCTTGGTGATTTTAAAAATGCCATGTTTACAAACAATGGGGTAACATCCAGGTTTTATAAAAATAGAGATCGCTTTTTTGTCAACACATCAGGGCAAGATGGCAAAATGATGGACTTCGAGATAACCCACACCTTTGGCTGGTTTCCTTTGCAGCAGTATCTTGTCTCCTTTGATGGGGGTCGGCTACAGTGTCTGCCCATTGCATGGGACGTGCGTGAAAAGAAGTGGTATGATCTTAACCAGGGCACAAAAATAGATCCTGATGACTGGCTTTTTTGGACAAATGCGGGCCAGAACTGGAACGGGATGTGCGCAGAGTGCCATTCCACAGACCTTAAAAAAAATTATGACCTTAACAGCAATACTTATAATACCACATGGTCAGATATAGATGTAGGGTGTGAGTCATGTCATGGACCGGGTTTAAACCATGTGCAGTGGGCTGAGACTCCTGAAATGGGCAGACCCTCTGTTCAGAACTATAATCTTAAGGTAAAGAGTTCAGGAGTTTCTTCTTATGAACTTGTTAACCAGTGTGCGCCATGTCACAGCAGGCGCGCAATACTGGGGGACTATACCCATTCAGAACCTGATCTTCTGGATGTAATGCTTCCCTCTCTTCTCACACCTGAGCTTTACCATAATGACGGCCAGATACTTGATGAGGTTTATGAATATGGTTCATTCACCCAGAGCAAGATGTACCATCGTGATGTTAAATGCAGTGACTGCCATGATGTGCACAGCATAATGCCCATAAAGGAGGGGAATGACCTCTGCCTTACCTGCCACAGAGCAAATGAATATGACACAGCGAGCCATCATTTCCATAAAAAAAAGGGAGAGATGGGTGAGCCCATAAGGTCACTGGATGGCTCTATCCTCTTTGATGTGGGGACGGGTTCAGAATGCAAAGAGTGTCATATGCCCGGTAAAAATTATATGGTAATAGACTACAGGCTTGACCACAGTTTTCGAGTGCCAAGGCCGGATTTGAGTGAAAAAACCGGCGCCCCAAATGCATGCAGCAGATGTCATTATGATAAGACGAATAAATGGTCTGATGAATGGATAACCAAGTGGTACGGCCCAGGTAGAAAGGGCCATTATAGCGAGATATTGACAGCAGGAAGGGTTAACACAACAGGTGCGTTTGATGATCTTGAAAAGCTGGCGCTCGACCCCCTTTACCCTGTCATTGTAAGGGCCACAGCATTATCCCTGTTGAGTTCATACCCCTTATCAGAGACATTAAGGGCATATGAGATATCACTTATGGACAGTGAAGCAATGATAAGGAGGACGGCAATAGAGTCTCTTAACCCGCTTGAAGATAAGGATAAGGTAAGGCTGATTGCACCGCTTTTATATGACCCTGTAAAAGCCGTGCGAATCCAGGCGGCATCAGCACTTGCAGGGATTTCAACGGAACTCCTTGATAATGATCAGAACAGGGTATTAAAGAGGGTTACTGATGAATTTATTGCTGCAATGGAATACTCAGGAGATTTTTCCTTTGGTAGATTCAATCTGGGCAATCTCTACAGGGCATTAAAGGATAATAAAAAGGCTATAGAGCACTTTAATGCAGCGGTTGAAATAGATAAGCTCTTTTATCCTGCCAGGGTAAACCTTGCCATGCTCTATAATGAACATGGTGACAGGGCAAAGGCAGAAGAGATATTCCGCGACACACTGAAAGATAATCCTAATCTTCATGAAATAGCCTACTCACTTGCCCTGCTTCTGGCTGAAAAGGAGGAGTATGAAGAGGCAGCCATGTTTATGGGCAAGGCAGCGGATAACATGCCCCTTGCTGCAAGGGTGCATTATAATTACGGGTTGCTCTTACAGTATTTAAGACGTGACAAGGAATCAGAGCTGGAGCTTAAAAAGGCAAATGATATAGAACCAGCAAACATGGATTTTTTATATGCCCTTTTCGACTTTTATTTTAAGAGGTCAGAGTTTAACAGGGCAAAAGAGGTTGCAGGGCAGATGATAGAGATAGCGCCCGAGTCACCTGAGGTAAAGGAGCTATTGGATATGGTGACAGGGAGAACAGTGCAGTAATAAATGGACTTAATATGTCACACTGAAAGGGTGGCACATAGACAGGGAGCACATCATCTTCCCCAAAAAGCCCCAGCCCATTTTTTATCACATCTTTTTATAGAGCCTGTGCATGGCATCCACCACACCATCAACCTGCGCCTCATTATGAAACAGGTGAGTTGATATCCTCAAGGCATATGTATTCTTTGTATCCTCCTTATGCAGATGAAATTCCGTGGAGCGGATCACATAACCCATCTCCCTCTTAAGGCGGTCAACAAAATCCTCTATATTTTTCTGATCATGCACATCTTTAAATGGATTAAAGGCGGTAAGCCCTGAGGTAAGTTCAGGTATATCCGGGGAGAAGAGCAGCGCAGAACTGCCAAAGCTCTCTTTTATTCTCTTTTTCAGGTAAGAACTCAAACCACAGATGTATCCCTCAATACGGTCACGGCCTATCTCTTCCCACAGGTCACATGCATCGAGCATGGCCTGCATGGCAGGATAATTTTCCTGGCCACGCAGCCCGAACTGGCTTGAGAAATCCCTTATCTGCTTGCGGTCATTATTTACAGGCTGCGAGACATATTGGTACAAACAACTGTTCTGGGGCCATAGCATGGGAATATTCTCACCATGGTTCCTTAAATAAAGTATCCCAGTAGCGCCCGGCCCGCACTGCCATTTATGGCCTGATGCAGCATAAAAGTCACACCCTGTCTTACTGAAATCAAGTTCAATCATGCCTGCGCAGTGTGCGCCATCTACAATGGAGATCAACCCTTTTTCCCTGGCCAGTTTACATATGGCCGTGGCCGGTAAACGAACTCCTGTTTTATAGGGTATGTGCGAAAAGAGTATGGCTCTGCTCTTTAGGGTGATATTTTTTTTAAAGGCCTCAATAACCTGCTCTCCATATTCGAGATCAAGAACCGGTATCTCTACCTCTTTTAAAACAACCCCAAACCTGTCCTGAAGCACATGAAGGGGTGAAAGGGCAGACACATGTTCGTGGTGTGTAATCAGGATTTCATCACCCCTTTCAAATGGAAGCCCGAAGAGAACAGTATTCAGGCCATCAGTCGTATTACGTGTAATTATGATCTCATCCTTTGTGCAGCCGAATTGCCTGCTCAGCTGTTCTCTCTGTTTTATAAACCCGAATTCCCAGCCCAGTTCATCAGTAAAACCCATTGGATGACGAGCAACCACCCTGTTGTATTGGTCATAATTATCAAGCACCCTTATGGGCATGGCCCCGGTGGTGCCGATATTCATATAGACCTGATCAGGGTCAAGGGCAAACTGCCCCTGCACCCTTTTCCAGAAACTCTTTTCGGTAAGGGTATGGTCGATTGAAGGCGCCTTTTTTATTGTCGGTTGACAGGCGGCATTAAGCCCTATAGCACCTCCTGCTGCTGCAAGACCTGCCAGCCTGAGAAAATTTCTTCTATCTTTATTCTCTATTTGCCTTTCAATTGGTCTATGCATGATCCCTCCTCAAAATACAATCTGGTTACCGACCAGATCATTTTATAAAAAGTTGACAGGCGCTGTTTTTAAAAGTATCCCTGAATATGATAATCAGAGTTTATTAGCTTTTATTTACTACAGGCAGCCAGTAATAATCAATGGAAAGCTGGCATATAAAGATAATGCCTGTATCTAAAAAGGAGATTTATTATGAGAAAGATGCCTCTGTTACTCCTGATCATTTTAGTTTTCACAGGTTGTTCAAAACAATCCGGTGTCCGTGAGATAATATCAACCCCTGATGCACCGGCGGCAATAGGCCCCTATTCACAGGCGGTTCGTGCCGGTAATACTTTATACCTGTCAGGGCAGCTTGGGCTTGACCCTGTGACCGGAAAACTGGCAGGCCAGGATTTTGAGAGCCAGGCGCGTCAGGCAATAAAAAACCAGCAGGCAATACTTGAGGCTTCCGGCTTTTCTTTGAAGGATGTTGTGCAATGCCAGGTATTTGTTACTGATATGAACAGGTACCCTGCATTTAATGCAATATATAAGGAATATTTTACCGGCGATTTTCCAGCCAGGGCGGTACTGGAGGTTTCCCGCATCCCCGCAGATGGATTGATAGAGATAATGATGACCGCTGTTCAGGTACAATAATTAATTTTTTGTAGCACTTCTCTTCTGCCAAATATCACTACCTGATTAATTGTGTAATGGCGTACAGGCTGATAATATGGCTTGCCTGATCGACTATATTAATCAGCAGCCATATTTTCAGATTATTGAAATTCATCTTCTCTGGGTCTTTAGTCTTTCCCCTGATCCAGTCGAAAAACTCAGACCTTTTCACATGTACCTTGCCTGGACCAAACAGCCTCTTCTCTGTGTTCGACCTGATCAAATCAATAAAAACATGAATACAAAAGAGAAAAACAGCGCCTTTGAGCCAATCCTGTTCTCCGGGGCAGAGGTATAACATTACACCTGCCATAAACCCGTGAATCAGGCCGTGTATCATCTGCCCTGACATTTGGGTTAAAAACCCTGAACCCCTTTTTAAAATGGCGAGCTTATGGGAGCCGAAAATAACATCACCCAGAATATGAGCCGCCAGCAGAAAGATAAATATATAGAATGTTCTCAAGCCTTCCTCGTGAATAATTTTCAGCTGAGCAGATCTTAATCCGGTACAATAAAGCGCATTGTCCTCGTTACAATACTTCACCCAATCTGTAGTTTCAATATCAAAACATCGGCATTTTCCGGAACAGATATATCGCCCACCCCAGCGTTTCCCGTCCCCACTTAAGATAGGCTCTCTTACCTTCACGCGCTCGCTTCAGCACGCTCTCTACATCCGGATCAGCGGGATGATCCATTGCCCAGGTTTCAGCAGCATACCACTGCAACCCTTCATATCTATCCCAGTCATCCTGGCTGCTTACAAGTGTGTAGACCAAATCCAGACCGAGTTCCCGCCCGACCTCTGCATTCTGATAATGTGTCCCGAAATCGTTCCGTGCAATTCCTATCGCCTCTAAGTACTCTTTTTCCGGTTCATGCCGAAAGTAAGGCTCTCCCACAATAATCCAACCTCCCGGTGCTGCCATCTTCATCAGCTCGCTCAACGTCCCTCGATGCCCGCCATAAATCCAGCTTGCGCCGATGCAGGCTGCCAGATCAAAGCTCTCAAAGGTCTCCGGGACATACTTTGCCCCATCCATCTCTAATAAATTAAGTTTAACATCCGGAACACGCTCTTGATGTTTTTTGCGGGCATCAGCAATATGATAGGGAGATAACTCAACTCCTGTCCCTGTAATTTGCCGGTGCCGCTCTACAAGTCTGATAATAAACTCACCCTTTCCGGTGGCGATATCAAGCACCCGTGCCCCGGGTTTCAGAGTCAGAAGTGTGATAAGCTGTTCAATCTTCTCAAGACTCATCGGGTTACAGAGAATGTGCTCCCGATGAGTTATGTTAAAGTACTTCCACATGTCCATTGTATCTCTCCTTTATTCATGCCAGTTACACTCGCGCAAGATTAACTGGTCTGGTGATTTTTTTATTTAAATTGCAGGCTTGAAACTTATTGGTTTTCTGAAACAGTTTTGTTCTGACAGTTTTACTGCCTATAGCCGATCATATTCCTCTGGTTCTGAATCAGGAACTTTTTTAAGCACATCCCTGAATTTCTTCAAACTTGCCCTTTTGGCCCTTGTTTCTATGTATTCTTCAGTTAGCAAGGCAGACATTTTTTCCGCGGCAGCAGATGCTAAAAACTGATTAATGGAGATTCCCTCTTGTTTAGCTAACTGTTTTATTTTTTCATGCAGAGCGTTTGGGATTCTAAGACTTAATGTGCTCATTTTATCACTCCTATCTCGGTAAGGAATTGGGTTGAAACCCAACATACCATGCTGATCTTAAATAATAATTATGCCTCCAATAGCCTCCTCTGTAAAAGCGACTGCATATCACGACGACCATCTGCTATCAGTAGAACATAGACTTTCATTTTGCTGACTCGATAAATGATACGATATGGCTTGAAAAATATTTCACGGTACTCCTGAATCCCAAGTGAGAGAAGTTCTTTCGGGTATATGCCCCGATCAGGGTATTCCGATAAAGATGAGAAGCTTTTCTCAATCTGCTGTAAAACATATTCAGCCTTTCTGGGTGAATCGTTTATTAATATATAGTCATAAATCTCTGCAAGATCAGATGCGGCGTCTTTAGTCAGAAAGACCGTAAACCTCATTATTTATTCCCCTGTCTGGCTCTGATATTTTTTATCACATCTTCAGCAGTAAAAACCTTTCCGTCCTCAATCTGTTTTACTCCCAATGACAGCATCTTTAATAAGGCAATAGTTTCCTGAGTCTGTTCAAAGCTTTTTATGTCCTGCATAACTACTTTAGCTTCGCCATTCTGTGTGATAACCAGTGGCTGCTGCTCTTTTGAAAGGTTTCTTACTATTTCGGCAGCATTGGCCTTCAGATAACTGATAGGTTTAATCTGGTTTGAATATTTCATAATAACCTCCATTGGCTGATCAAGATCAGTAACTGATCAGGACTTAATTTAGTCCATAAACAGGTCAGGTGTCAAGCAACAACATTTATAATACAGGGATCGATCATAGCCTTTGAATTATCTATCCCGTGATATGAATCGCAATGATTTACTAATTGAGACAATACACGACCAGTGCCACATCCAAGTTCTAACACTGATGAATTAATTGACGGGATATGATCAAGATAAAAAGAAATATCATCATATGGCAGAGACCATAGATCAAAATATTTTGCTGTTTTTTCTCTAATGTCCATTAATTTAGATTATCCATGTGGAAATTGAAATGATGTTCATTTATATAATATCCTTTGAGTAATTAAACTGTTAAGCATTGTCCTCTATTCCGTGTAATGCGTATATGGATTGTGTAGGCATGCCTAACCCTTTAATGGGTAACACCCATGCTTTACCTATTCAATAATTAAAAACCGATACCATTATTTACTCCTAGCAGTAAAGTCTATCCCAATAATCTCTATTTTTTGAATAGTCGGGTGTCTATGCATTATTTTTTCTAGATCTTCTTTTAATGCGTTTACAAAATTCAGAAATGTCATTGATTTGCTATTATGGACATTTCTCCAATTACTTTTTTTTCTTCCATTGCAGACTATTAGAAAAATACCATATCTTGAAACACGCATGTATTGCCCAATAAGTTGGTTCTCAATACGTTCAATCAATTGTTTATGTGACCATTTGTCAGCAATTTTTAATTCAACAGGAACCGGAGCCGTTACCAAAGGGGTATTAAACCTTATATCAGTTCTTGTTGCATCTGCGAACTCCTCTTCGGAGCCAATTGTATAAAGAGATCGTGAGGATTTACGCAACCTGTTTGCAAAAACTGTCCGAATTTCTGTTTCGTTTATTAATCTTTTAAGTAAAACGGCTTCACTCTCATCGCCATCTTCTATATCATGTTTCAAATCGTCCAATTGATTCAAGGCGATATTAAAAAGATCACTTTCTGTCCGAGGAGTTGTAAGGAGAGAAAGTGAAAATGCTGCGACAGAACTCTCTTCCCAGGGTTCAAACTCTGAATCTAGAGATACACGTTCTTTTGCCAAAAAATGCATCCTGTCTTTTAAAAATCTATTCTTAGAATTTTTTGACAGGTAAACAAGAATGTCATATGAAGTTTTTCCAGGTGTTTTATAAACCAACTCCAATAAATGCGATCGAGCTTCTTGTGCATGGTCACGTTGGTTTGGTGTATAACCGCCTGTTTTCAGGGGATTATCATCTTCTACTTTAATAAAATCATAGATAAAAGGAACAAGTTCTTGTAATACCTCTATTCTTTCATAATCTCTGTAAGGTGCACTGTATCGTCTATCACCATGGCTTGTGAAAGCTGAACAAAAATCCACCATGGTTTCAATTCTCTCTTTTTTGTTTGAAATGCTTTCAATCAATTTCTTTAGGGCATAGCATCCTTTCAGCCCGTCTATATAAAATAAAACAATAAGCCATGTAATTTTTCGTTTTTTTTCTGTAGCGGCCTTAAACCTGTTAGAGGCAAGTTTTATTAATTGATTATTTTTATTCGTTTGTCTTTGCTCCATTAAGATGATTGATATTGCATTGTCAAAAACGATATCATTCACAGGCTCTTTTTCCTTGATAAGCTTGAGTATAATGTTTATATACCTTTCTTTTATATCTTTTCCATACCTTAATGCAGACAAAGTATGTGCATGATTTTCAGTCACTGGGCTAGCATGAAGCTCATATTTCAGTTCATTTTCAATAACCTTTTTAACAATATCAGGAAATGCCCTTTGCAGATCACCAAACCATGATGGAAAACCATTTAGCTCAAAGAGGGAATAATGGGCGGCTATTTCTGCTTCATCTTTGGTTAATTTACTAGACCATTCCAGATCATCATGCGACTCAATTGAAAGACCGGTTAAACCTATTATCCTTGCCCATGGGATAGTACTGCTTGTTCTCCTTTCCGCATAACTAAATGGATCATATTTACGCCAATATGCAACACAACCATCTCGAAAATTTTTTGCTACCTCGAATCCAAATTCTTTTTCAAGAGAATGCCAATTTGAATAACTCCAGCTATGACTTGATCCCTTATTTGTTTCCTTTAACCGTTCGTAAAGATAAACAGATCGTGAAAATATTTCTCCCTTATATGCATCACCTAATTTTTTAATTTCGTCAGGATTTTTTTTCAATGCTTCTGCCCATTCTATGCGATTATCCACCTGTTGTTTTTCTTGCCTTTTTTGACTTTGTTTTCTATCTTTCTCACGCTTATTCCATTTTATTTGTTCTTCTGTTAATGGTGGGTGTAAAAAATTCAGAAATTCTTTTTCAAGGGCGGGTATCCCTTTGACAGATTGCTTGATACGTTCTCGTAACTTCTTTGGCTTTTTTTCGTTTACATAAACCTGGAATATCGCTGATAAAATGATCAACTTATCAATCGTCTCATCTCTTTTAAAAAAATCATCAAAGAGCATTTCTAAATTATCTACTGTTGGCACCCATATTTTATCTATTTCCCAACTTACCTGCCACCAAGAAGTAGGATTATTACCATTTTTTCTATTCCGTTCTATGCCTATTGCATGCCAGAATAATGCATACTTAAATTCTTCCCAGGTATTTACGTCTTCAAGAAGTTTTTCCCGGTCATGGAAATAGTAATCAACATTATGTCGGGCAATTATAAAATTTAAAAACAGATCTAATACTATCGAATCGAAAGAAAAATAACACCTCTGTCGTATTAGGATATTTGAAAGCCTAACTGCTATCGGTAACAACCAAAAGTATTTATCAGAGATCTCACAATTAAAGGTATTTATGAATGGTTGTTTCTTAAGAAGGATATATAATCCCTTTATAAGTTTTATAACATCTTTTTCAGATATAACTGCTTTGTCGATCATTTCTTCTAAATGAAATTGAAGAGATGTTGATGAGTCTTTATCAGGTTGCTTAACAATTTTAAAAATCTTTAAAAGCTGTGAGATTGATAGGATGTCAGGAAAGAAGAGACTACAAATTTCCCCAACTATTGCAGAATCAAGATGGTTAATATTATTACTGAGTGCATTTACCAGATTTTGTTTTTGCTTGGTTGTACCACTGGAGGCAACAGCTCGTAATGCAAGTATCCTGTTATAGTTTTTTATTTGGTTATCAATAGCAAAAGAAATGGCAATCTCTGTGCTGTCGGATATCTTTCCCTGCCATATTATTTTTAAAAGCAATGAACAAGTATCATCATTGTTTCTATATTTTTTTAGCAGTTTATTTACTGTGTATGACAATGAAGGATCAGCTAGACGCCTAACCATCGAAACATCAAACGATGTCCCGGTATATTCTCTATCAGAATAAAACTCTGCAAACTCAACCAGAAGTGATTTCCTGAATTCTACAGGTAATGAGGATGGATCTCCATGTTCAATAAGAACTTCGGGCGCGATTTTTCGTATCTTGTTTTTTATTTCATCATCCCATAACGCGATCCATGCAGCTATCGGTCTCATAGAAGGAATAACAACCTCAACACCATACTTCTCGTTAAAAATAATACCTTCTATGAATCGTCTTGATCTACCTAAATTAATAAGTCTCCTAACCCAACTAGCAGCCAGATATTCGCGAACAGATCTTTCATGAAACTTTACAGTGCCATATATTGCCACATCAAAAATTGGTCTATCCAGAAGAATTTGTATTTTATCAGAAGCCCATTCAGGGAGTGCTTCTTTTGGGCTTATTGATATATTGTCTAATTCACAATCTATCGGTATATCAGGCAGGAGAAAATAATTCTTCTTTAATAATGTCACTGCCGCGGCAAGTCGCTCAGCCCCAAATAAAGCATCTTCGGGGGATAAGGGTCTCGCTTCATCACGATTAGGGTCCATTTCAATGAGTTTCTTTTGTATATTGAATTCCAGCATTTCATAATGTGAACCCAGTTGATTGTTTGATTTCCAAAAGGAAATTAAATCCAACAGGTCTTGTGGCCGCTCTGCAAATATTTGTGCATCTGATCTCTCAATCGCTTCAATAAAACTACTTGTATTTTCAATGCCTTTGTATGAAGCAAACTTTTTAATCTGCTGGTCATCAAGGGGAGCAAGCTGGAAGACCACATGATTTTTTAACCCTCTCGTTCTATTGATATGCTCTGTGTTAGTTGATATATTTTCTTCACCTTCTTCATCATCTTCAGATTTAATTTGGGGAAAATACCTTAAAAATAAATTTAAATCAGCTGTTGCCCTCCAGTTACTGACCCTGCAAGAAATGTAAATTTTTGCTCTATCTAAATTATTAACGATAGCACTTGAAAAATGATTAAGTGCCAGTTCATATGCATTTCGTCGGGTTAGTCGTGCCTCATCAACTGAATCCAGAAAGAAATAGGCTATTTCGTTACCCGCCCTCCAGCTATCTAATTCCTGAGATGAACCAATTTCAATAGCACCGTGGAGACCAAAATCATTAATAGCCTCTATCCTGTAAAAAAAGGCTAATTTATTATCTTTACGTAATTTTTTAGCAGCCTCCATTAATTCTGTAGTTTTACCTGTACCGGGTTCTGCAAGTATTACAACCCTATCTTTCTTAATCAACTCATCCCATAAATATTCTTTCCCAATTCCAAATGAAAAAAGAACTCGTATATTCTCAGGGTCATTTTCTTTATCTGCTTCCACGGGCCAGAATTTTCTATTTAAGTCTATGTAATCGATCATTTTTATTTTTAAATTATTGTTAATACTTTTGAATTTCAATCAGCAAAAAAACAGCCAGTCGCACTTAATTGCCTGATTGTGCCTTATTTATTAAAATCTCTGTACAATAAACTGGGTTGAATGCCATGGTTGTTCTGATATTTACCACTTGAATATTCTTCATATTCCCCTTCAATAGTATGGTAATAAATCTGGCAAACTTCCACACCTGAATAGACTCTTATCGGTTGAATACTGAATATTTCCAGTGTCCAGAATCCTTTGAAACCAACATCACCAAATCCTGCTGTGACATGTATAAAAAGCCCAAGTCTTCCTACTGATGAACGACCTTCAAGCATAGGAACTAAATTATGTGTTTCGGTATATTCAATTGTTCTTCCAAGATATAACCGGCCCGGTTCTAATACCAACCCTTCTTGAGGAATAGATAATTTCGTAAACCTATTAGCCTTTTTCATATCAAGTGGAAAATCATCATACACTAAAAGTTCATCATGTAATGACAGGTTGTAGCTATTCGGATTGAGTTTATTTTTATCATACGGGTCAATGATGATATCATTGCCGATCCTTGAAGCGATTTCTTTTCCTGACAGGATCATTTGCATTCCTTTCTTTTTACTACTGAGGTACAACAGGCATTAATAGGATTCTTGTTTTGTAAAGATTGGGCATTATCAAAAAGAACCGGTGTTATGTCAATAGGATATTAATGAAGCGTTCAGCTATCAGCCTTCAGTCAAGTCTTTTAAAATCATTTTTTTGATTCTCTTACACTATCCTCTTGAACATCTTTTCAAGCTCTGTATAGCTGATCCTTTTATAAAAAGGTCTTCCGCGTGGGCAAGTTGGTTGCAAGATAAATAAAAAAAATGGGGCGCTGTTGTTATCAGGTTTTACTATAAAACCTTATAATCTCACAACGCCCCACTAATAACTATTCTTAAACAAACGGATCAAGCTGCCTATTTTTTAAACATCATCTATTGCGACTTCTCTTTTACCACTCCCCAATCTACCAGGCATTTATAGGCATGCTGTGCCTGCTCACCTTCCGTGACCTGCTTAAGATATTGGGAGTAATCTTCGGCTGATTTTTGCCTGTTGCCCATTCCCTCGTAAGCGTAACCCCTGTAAAAAAGAGTGTTAGGATTTCCAGGCAGCTTCTTCTCATACATATTAAATTCTTCGATTGCCTTATCAAACCTCTTCAGTTGGATGTGAGAAAGCCCGCTCATATGGTTTGCCTGTGCCTCACTGGGATATACCTGCCTCGCCTGCTCTGAATATTTAAGCGCCTCGCTATATTTTTTTTGTGTATACTGGCATTTTGCCATCATTACCAGCCCCGCATAATCTCCGGGTGCAGCCTTTAATCCCTGCTTCAATAAGTCTCCCGCCTTGTCATATGATTTAGCAGCCATCAGTTCCTCGGCCTTCTGAAAATTCTCAATAGCGGGCTTAATCTTTCTAAGACGCACAGTATTATCCATGTATCGCTCACGATACAAAGGTTTTCCTTTAGCATAACTGAATTCAGTATTAGCAAGTTTCACCGATGTGTCGTAACGCTCCTGACTCATCGGGTGGGTGGCAAAAAGCACTGAAGCAATATTTGAATTTCCTTTACTGAGGCTGTTCAGCATGGTCGCAAGCTGTATCGAGCCTTCCGCACCATAACCTTTTTTTACCAGATATGTCATCCCCAGATAATCAGCCTCTCTTTCATTGTCCCGGCTATAGCGTGCCAGAAGAGCGCCTGCCCCCAGCATGCCCAGTTGACTGGCAAGCTGCCCGTAGGTTTCGCTTTTAGAACCGGCATATACGCCGATTCCTCCAGCCACAGCCTGGAGAAGTGTGCCTTTTGACATCTGCTGAGCAGTATGCCTGGCATTGACATGACCCATCTCATGACCGAGAAGAGCGGAAAGCGCTGCCTCGCTTTCAAGGGAAAGGAGGATGCCGCGTGTAGCGGCAATGCTCCCTCCCGGAAAGGCATAGGCATTAATATAGGTTGCGTTGACCCCCTGAAAGGAATATGGCATTTTAGGACGATGGGTATAGGGGGCCATTTCTGCCCCGACCTGCTGAATATAACGATTTAACGCCGCATCCTGTAATATCCCGTAGTCTGAAGAAAACTGATGAGGCGAATTTTGCCTGTCGACCTGTATCTCCCAGTCCTCTGACACCAGCATCAACTGTTTTTGACCTGTAACCGGATTAATAGCACATCCGGCAAGGAGACCGGCTGAGGCCAGGGAAGATATCATTATAAATTCACGTCGGCTGTAAAGCCCCTGTGATTTAATCCCACGGCTTGAAAATAGTGTCATTATAATTTCCTCTCATTTGAGTTAGCGCTATGATCACTGATTCTGAGGGACACGACTCGGATCAACAGATATTTTTATCTCTACCCGGCGGTTCTGTGCCTTGCCTTCCGATGTTTCATTTGAGGCTACCGGCCTGGTCTCACCATATCCGACCGATGAAAGGCTTGCGATATTCAGATTTTTTCCCCTGAGGTAGTTTTCTGCAGCCCTCACCCGCTTTTCCGAAAGAGTTTGATTGTATGCCTCAGAACCATCAGAGTCGGTATGACCTTCCAGCACAACAATATTTTCAGGATAATGAGAAAAGACACCAGCGAGATCATTAAGTTTGGTGGCTTCTGCAGGCTTAATAATATCTTTATCCACATCAAAATTGATCTTCAAAATGGCTTCAATCTTCTGATTTTCCTGGTCTACCTTAACACTTTCCATGCCTTGAACCTGCTCCAGTTCCTTTGCCTGGTTATCAAGTCGCCTTCCTATAAGGGCACCCACTGCACCTCCGACGACTCCGCCGATTACTGCTCCCCCTGTCCTGTGGTCGGATTGATGCCCTATGATCGCGCCAACTGCTGCGCCTGCTGCGGTCCCAATACCTGCGCCTTTTGTTGTTCGTGTGGTTTCACAACCTGTAAAGCAAAAAAGGCCTGAAATAAGAAATAGAGTAATTAACAAACAAATATTTTTTTCCATATCTGAACTCCTTTATAATGTGTATAAAATTAAAATAATAAATTAACCGATTGGGCCTGATTTAATACCTGTATTTTTAACCAGAAACCCTTGAGCTTTTATCGCCATACTAAAAAGCCAGACGCAAAATTCAGGTATTAAGAATTCTCTTTTAGAGGGGTAAAGTATATGAAGTTGAGTATTGTATGTCAATATAAAGTAAAGATTGGGTTATTAATAAAGCTTTCAGCATTCAGCTATCAGCCTTCAGCCAGAACTTTTATAATCATTTTCCTGACCAGCTTACACTATCCTCTTGAACATCTTTTCAAGCTCAGTGTAGCTGATCTTTTTATAGACTGGCCTTCCGTGCGGGCAGTTGGTTGCGAGATCAATGCTCTGGAGCTGGGTAATTAAGGTGTTTATCTCCCTTTCTGTCATCCTCTGCCCTGCCCTTATTGCCCCATGACATGCCATAACAGTAAGTAATTTATCCATTGCCTTTGTATTGGTAAGGTCATCCTCTTCATTAAGCACAGGTATAAGGTCTTTAAGAAAACTCTCCCAGTCTGTATTCACAAGAATTGCAGGCACTGCCCTTATCAGAAAACTGTTTCCGCCAAAGTGCTCTATCTCAAACCCGAGATTATTGATTTGCGCAAGTTTTTCTTCAAGTATCCTTGCATCTTTATTGGACAGCTCTATATCAACAGATAAAAGAAAATTCTGGCTCTCCATCTTTTTTGCCGCATACTTCGCCCTCAGGGTTTCATACACTATCCTTTCATGGGCAGCATGCTGATCTATCATTAACAGGCCATCCCTCTCTTCAAATAAAAGATAGGTACCCTTGAGCTGACCTATAACCGTGAGGTTGTCACCAATATTTTTCTGCCTTATCTCCGGCTTAACAGGGTATGGCTCATGAAAAACAGACCTTTCTTCCCTTTTCGGGATAATTACTTCGGTAATTTCCTCCGGTATATATGTGCTCTTTTGCGCGTTGAAGAGCCCCTGCTGATGTTGGGGTATTGACTCCTTTACCTCAAGTGTTTCTTTAAAAGTATTTTCTACCTGTTGATAAACAGGGGCAGGCGCATCATTTTTTTGTACTCTATCATCCGCCTGAATTGGAGTGCTAGACATGGTTGCAGGCCTTTCAATATAACCATCATTGGATGATCTAAAGGGGTTGATCTGGTCTCCAAGCGCCTTTGCAATGGTTGATGAAATAGCCTGATAAATCAACCTTCCATCTTCAAAACGCACCTCCTGTTTTGCCGGGTGCACATTGATATCTACAAATGCAGGGTCTATATCAATAAAGAGGGCTACCTGCGGGTATCGCCCCTTCATGAGCCGCTGGCCATAACCCCCTGTTATGGCGCTCAAGACAAGCTTATCCCTTATATTCCGGTTGTTTACATAGAGGTACATCCGGTCGCCACGGGTTCTTGAAAGCTCAGGCGGGGCCAGGTATGCCCTTATGGAAAACCTATCATGCGCAAAACGGGCATCCATAAAGGTCTGGGCCACATCTTTACCAAACAGGGCAGTCAACCGGTTAAGTTCGCTATCGGATGAAGGGAGATTCAATATTGCCTTACCTGTAGAATTATCAAGCAATTTTATATAGATATCTTTAAACGGCAAAGCGATCCTTGAAACAGTATCGGTTATCAGGCCGGCCTCAGTCTTTTCTGTTTTAAGGAATTTTTTTCTGGCAGGGGTATTAAAATAGAGGTCTCTTACATCAACAGTTGTGCCCGCTGGCGCCCCTGTCTCTTCAATTGATTCAATAACCCCGGCATGAGCCTTGAGCCTTAAGGCGGATATCTGGTCACTGGGCCTTGAGGTTATCTCTACCCTTGAAACAGAGCATATGCTCGGAAGCGCCTCGCCCCTGAACCCTAGTGTTTTTATGGTAAATATATCGCTTGCTGTTGATATCTTGCTTGTGGCGTGTCTTTCAATGGCAAGGAGCAGGTCATCTCTGTCCATGCCTGCCCCATTATCGCTTACCCTTATAAGACCGCTCCCGCCATCTTCTATGCGAATGGTAATTCGGTCTGCGCCTGAGTCTATGCTGTTATCAAGAAGCTCCCTTACAACAGATGCGGGTCTGTCTATAACCTCGCCTGCAGCGATCTGGTTTGCAACATTCTGTGATAGTTTTTGGATTTTGCCCATGCATGTTTATGCAAGTTCAAGGAGCTCCTTGTCAACAGGAAATTTACTTTCATGCTGTCTTGTGTTGCGAATCCTTGACATAAAACCATTCTGGCTTGCCCTGCGCAGGTTATCCTCACCTATGGGATCATGTGACAGGCATTTTGAAGAACCTGTATTTGAGAGCAGGTCTTTAACCAGCCTGAATGAGAGATTCATCATCATGTCTATGTAGGCTGCCGGTATCTGATATGGCGAGTGGTTGCACACAAATGAAAACTGCGAAGACCCATAAAGATAGTCAGAGACCTTTACAGATTGTTTGAATATATGTTTCTTTGCCCTGAGCCCGCCGCTGTTTGCCAGCACTGCCGCCTTGAGCATCTTATCACACTCAAGTTCTCTGCTTGAAAGCACATCCGAAGCCATCTTAAGATAAAATGAGCCTGTAAATTTGTCAGCAACCGCCTCAGAATAAAAATGGCCAAGCCTTTTCAGCGTGATGAACCTGTAGATAAGGTCAGGCACAAAATAGTTGTGGGCAACAACATCAGCAGCCAGATGGGAAAGAAAACCGTATGCATATGAGGCCTCCCTTTCACTTTCCGCCTCACCAAGCATGGAAAAGCCTGTCTCCCAGTTGTGGGAATGGCCCTCTTTTCTTTTGCTCCCCTTGCCTATAAAAAAATCAGCGGAAAGATTACCATATATATACTCAAGGGGAAACTGTTTGAGGATAGCAGCTATATCGGGCAGGATAAATTTCAACCCGTCGAGTATAGAACAGGATATAACAGTATGTACCGCAGGGCCCCATGCATACGCATTGTCTGCAAAGATTATCTGATATATAAAAACAGCCAGAAACGAAACAGCAATATTTATTAAAATCATTATAAGACTATTACCTTCCTTCTACTAATTGCTTGCAAGATTAAAGCCGCATGAACTATCCACAAAAAAATCGAAAAGAAAATAATGATTTTTTTATGGATGTAAAGTAAATTTTTCATTACCATGCTGATCATCTTATAAAAGCGGGCGAAATATAGCAGAACATTAATATTAATACCAGTTATTATTTTATATGTGTCCATTTTAGTATTTATTATTAATTAAACTTAATTTCATTAATTATTACATATTTACAATAAATATAGTATTCCCTAAAATTCAAACGCTCTCCTCACATCGGATAGCATAAGGTTTTTCTTTAGTCTTATTTTAAAAAAATGACTCTAAAAAATGGGGGGAATTATATGTCAGAAACAGAAATTCAGGCGCGGGGTGAAGGTCACAGGGAAAGACTCAGGGAACGGTTCATAGAGGGGGGCATAGAAAGGTTTACAGATGAGGAGGTTATAGAGTTTCTCCTCACTCTTGGCACCCCCCGAAAGGATGTTAAACTTTCGGCAAGGGAGGCACTCAGGCAGTATGGCACCCTTTCAGGGGTATTATCTGCCCCCCTGGATGAGCTTAAAAAAATAAAAGGGATTGGCGAGAAAAATGTCCTGTACCTTAAACTGGTACATGAGGTGGCTGGCCGTTACCTCAGGGACAGGGTCATAAACAATGCCTTTTTTAACTCATCAAACGCTGTATATGAATACCTGTTCCACTCAATGCGTGACCTGAAAAGGGAGGTGTTCAAGGCGCTTTTTCTTAACAGAAAAAATGAGCTTATCTCTGACCAGGATCTGTTTCAGGGTGGCCTTACCGGGAGCGCGGTCTATCCTTCCGAGATCATGAAACTGGCGCTCAGCAGCAATGCGGCAGCGCTGGTATTTGTCCACAACCACCCTTCAGGTGACCCTCAGCCATCAGCAGAAGACAGAAACCTTACAAGAAACCTTGTATTTGCGTCACAGCTTTTATCCTTGCAGGTGTTGGATCATATTATTATCGGCCATAACAGGTATTATAGCTTTGCGGACGAAGGGGTTATAAAACTCTTTACTGAAGAATACAGAACCAAACTTAATTTATAAAAACCTTGACTCTTTTTTATTTATGATGAAAATAGACACTCCATGCGAGAGTGGCGGAACTGGCAGACGCGCTGGACTTAGGATCCAGTGCCGCAAGGTGTAGGGGTTCAAATCCCCTCTCTCGCACCATGAAACCTTTTTGATAAATAAAAGTATCAGGCATCACCGGAGATCAATCATGAAAACCAATATCAGATCAATCACCCTGTTCATAGTAATTTTCATCTCTTTGACCTTTACATTAAATGTGTCATCAGATGAAGCAAGTGACAAAGATATAAAAAACATGCAACAGCGTATCATTGAGCTTGAAAACAGGATAAAAGACCTTGAGCAGATCATCAGGATCTATCACGGCCCCAAGGATCAGGAAAAAGAGATTGCCTATGGATGGTTAAACAAGAAAAACTGGCGTAACCTTAAAAAAGGGATGACCCAGGAAGAGGTAAAAAAGATACTTGGTGAACCGGTGAAATCTGTGGATGGTTCAAGGTTAATCTGGTATTACCCCAACTTTTACCAGAGCTATGTCTCATTTGATGAAAAGGGAAACCTTACAGGGTGGAATGAACCTTAGATTGTGATCATCCGAAAAAACATCTGAATTCAGCTAATAATCCAGCCTCAGGTGCATTAGGTTAAATACAAATACTTTTTTACCACGGAGGGCATCCGCCTTCGCTGAAGCTATGGCGGGACAGGCGGAGAACACGGAGAAAGGTTTTTTTTTATCAATTATAACTTTTGTTTTTCTTAGAGCCCTTTACCTCTTTGCAGTTAATTTTTTAACCAGTCACTTCAACCATACAAGGACACTGAAATAAGGATTTATTAGTGTTAATACAGTAGGGGTGGACCTACAAAGCTGGAAGGAGATTATAAGTACCATCGAAATTGAGAGTAAATCTACCTTTCCAAAAGCGACTGGATTCCAGATCAAGTCTGGAATGACGAAGGTGGTGATAATGTAGCTTTTACAAAAAAATTAATTTACGCAAAAATTTTTGAGTAAAAATAATACGTTATAAAATTATATATTTTTACCCTTTACCCAAATACCCCTGATTTCCTTTAAAGAACCCGGCAGATCAACCGGCTTTCCTTTTACAGCCACAAATGTAGCTTGATTATCCTTTGATACAGTACCAGTATTCGGGGCATCATTTATTATTTGCATAGTATTGGATGTAGCACATTTGATTGCCTCTTCTATTGATAGCCCCGCTTTTATGAGAAGCCCCAGCTCCTCTATCACTGAAGAGCCGTGATAAACGCCTGGAGACCCTGCATCTGTACCCAGTGCTATTGTAACACCATATTCTATAGCCATCTCTACCTGCTCAAGCTGATGTATCAAATTCTTCTCTGCAACCTTATGCCAGCCTGATTCAGGGTCTGAGTTATCCATATATGCCTTCATAGTGCATATTGTGGGCACCCATATTGTGCCTTTATCTGCCATTCTTTTGAGGTTATCCTCACCCATGAAAAAGCCGTGCTCAACAGTATGGCACCTGGCTTCAATGGCACCCCGGACGGGTATGTTTCCATTTGCGTGAACCATCACCTTAAGACCAATGCTTTCTGCTGCTCTAACAGCATCTTTAAGCTCATCTACAGTAAACTGTGACGATGTCTCTTTACCAAACTCGGTAAGGCTGTTTACACCGGAGTTAACTATCTTTACATGATCCATGCCTGGCCTGAAATCCTCCAGAATGGCCTGTGAGAGTTCTCTTCCGGGTGTGATATGCATGCCAAGAAGCTGCCCGTATCGCCCTTTTACATGGAGGCCAATACCAGCAGCATATATTGATAGATGATGATCTTTTTTACCTGAGCTCTGATTTTTGTATTTCAAGGCATAGGCATTAAAATCACCGCCATCCCGAACTGTAAGCACACCATGCTTAATATAATCCCTGACATGACCCGCTATCATTGCCTCTGCCTGATCATATCCATACGCCATCTGATTTTCCCTGATCTCAGGATCAATGCGCCCTGATATAGCAAGGTGTGTGTGGCTGTCACAAAGTGCAGGTATAATTGTGCAGTCAGTTAAATCAAGCTGTTTGTCAGGTGGCTGCTGGTCTGGGAAAAAATCAGTAATAGAGGATACAATGCCACCTGCTATATTTATCAAAACATTTTTATTAACTGGCCTGCCTGAACCATCAATAAGCCACCCGGCGCGTATAGTCATATTCTGAGTATTCATTGTTACCTTTCAATTTTCTTCTGAGCTTACAGGATATGATTAAATAAAATCAAGCCTGTTTATGCAAACAATTATAGCTAAATATGTTGTAAAAACGCTCAATGACTAAAAAAGCAATGTTCAATTATTTATGTTTTTTGGCCTTAATTCATTAATTTTATTTAACAATTGACTAATTATATAAAGTAAAGCAAAGTAGATTTTTTTTTGAGTTAAGAATAACACGTTATATTGAAATTCAACCTAAATTAATGTAACTGATTTATACTTCCAATGGCTTTTATTTATGATAATCATATTGAATTTATTGTGGTTCAAGGATAATCGAGTTATGCAAAATTTTCTTCTTAAAAATTAAGTATATATTTGGAAGCTTATTATTTTCCATTTGTAAAAATTTGTTTTTAACAACGGAGAACTAATATGTACATATCGCACTTGAAATTACGAAATTGGCGAAATTTTACGAATGCAGATATTGACCTTAAAGAAACGGTCTATCTTATCGGTCCGAATGCTTCAGGAAAATCAAATCTACTTGATATTTTCCGATTCATGAGAGACATAGTTAACCCCAAAGGAGGTGGCCTTCAACAGGCTATCGATACGCGCGGAGGATTAACCAAGATTCGAAGTTTAGCAGCACGCAAACAACCCAGGATAGAGCTGGAATTCGAATTTAGAGAAGACCTGCAAAATACCTCTGAACCTCCAGACTGGCGTTATGTGTTATGGATTAATTACGAAGGATTCGGTAGACAACGACCGGTTGTTCTCAAGGAAGAAGCATGGGAAAAAGATAATCAGTTAGTATCACGTCCTGATGAGGATGACGAGACTGATCCTGAGAGGTTAACTCAAACTCATATTGAACAGATAAACATGAACCGTGAATATCGTGATGTAGCTAACTTCTTCTCTGATGTTCTCTATTTACATCTTGTACCTCAACTTCTGAAATTCAGCGAGCAACTATCGTTACGACATATGGAGTCTGATCCATTCGGTCAGGGATTTCTGGAAGAAATTGCAGAAACACAAAAACGTACCCGAGATTTTCGACTTCGAACCATTGAAGATATTCTCTTGAAAGTTATTCCAAATCTCGAACAATTACGATTCGCCAAAGACGAATCAACAGGTCGACCTCACCTTGAGATGCTTTATAATCATTGGAGACCAAAAGCAGGATGGCAGAGAGAGGATCAGTTTTCCGATGGAACACTGAGACTCATTGCAATGCTATGGACGCTTCTTTCTTCTAATAAAATGATTCTCTTGGAAGAGCCTGAGCTATCTCTTCACAAGGCTATTGTGGAGCAAATACCTGGATTACTTTACAAGACACGGCAACAAAGAAAAAAATCGGGAGGGCAAATACTTATAAGTACTCATAGTGAAGTAATGCTATCAAGCAAAAGCATTGATGGCAATTTTCTGATGCTCCAACCAGGGCAAGGAGGAGAAGCTACTCATGTTGTTCCACCTTCTAAAACAGATATTAAGGCAATGAAAGCCGGACTCTCACCTGCTGATGTACTCCTTCCACAAACTGGAACAACAGTACAGAGGATCTAATATGCCCGATGTATATTGCTTCTCTTATGTTGAAGATGAACCAAGTGCTGCGGTAATTCGCAAGCTTGTAGAGACACGAAATGGACGATCAAAAAATAACCTTATATTTCATAATGGATTTCCGAGTATTGCAAGAGGATATGGAGGTATCAAGAATAGATGTGAAGCCTTCTTGAATATGGCTAGAGTTGGGATTTATACATTAGTATTAACAGATCTTGATACTGCTGAATGCCCATGCAATCTGATTCGTGACTGGTTTTACATTCCTAAAAATGAGGTTATTGATCTACCGCAACAATGTATTTTTAGAGTAGCCGTAAGGGAAGTGGAATCTTGGATATTAGCTGATCATACAGAATGGGCAAATTACATTGGCATACCTGAATCAAATTTTTCGGATCAACCAGATCAATTAAATGACCCCAAAGAACATATATTGAATGTAATTCGCAGGAAAGGTAAGAAAAAAATACATCGCGAGATGTTGCCATCTGAAACAACTCCTATTGGCCCAAGATATAATGAGGTATTGTGTAATTTTATAGAAAATAGATGGTCCCCTGATCGCGCAGCACAAAGATCACCCAGTTTGGATCGTGCTTTAAAGGCAATACTGCAAATAATACAGTAGAAACCTAATTCGTCCAAAATCATACACTGAAAAAAAAGCTGGTATAAAACCAGCTTTTTTATTATGTGAGTTAAAAAATATGGCGGAGAGAGAGGGATTCGAACCCTCGGTAAAGCTTTACGCCCTACACTCGCTTAGCAGGCGAGCGCCTTAAGCCAACTCGGCCATCTCTCCATCAATCTGCAAGGTGCGTATAATAATGGCACACCTGAAAAATATCAAGGGTAAAATAAACTTTTTTAGCACATAATTAAATTTCAGTAGCCGAAAACCTTAAACCTTGAACCGCCTGTCCTGCCATAGCATATTGTGCAGAGACGAACAAACCGTTTTATTATTCAACTATCCCGTTTCTAAGGGCATTTATTGCATCCCTGTAATTTTTGCTGTTAAATACAAATGCCCCTGCAACAAATACATTTGCCCCTGCAGCAGATACCTTTGCTATTGTCTCAGGGTTTATGCCGCCATCCACCTCTATATCAATATTAAGCCCCCTGCTCACAATCATCTCCCTGAGCTTTTTTATCTTTGATAATGTGGCAGGTATAAACTTCTGGCCGCCAAAACCGGGGTTTACAGTCATGATAAGCACCATATCAATATCATCCAGGATAAATTCTAAAACATCAATGGGTGTTGCAGGGTTAAGGGAAACGCCGGCCTTGCATCCTGCACCTTTTATTATCTGGATAGACCTGTGCAGGTGGTTAACCGCCTCTGCGTGTATGGTAATGATATTTGCGCCCGCCTCTGCAAACGCAACAGTATACTGATCAGGGTTTTCTATCATAAGGTGCACATCAAGGGGTAGCGATGTCGCCTTTCTTACCCCTTCAACAACCAGCGGGCCTATGGTTATATTGGGCACAAAATGGCCGTCCATTACATCCACATGTATATAGTCAGCCCCTGCCCTTTCAGCAGCCTGTACCTCTTCACCCAATCTTGAAAAATCGGCTGACAGTATTGATGGCGCTATTATTCCCATTTTTAACTCCTTTTTTTAGGCAGGCACTGAGGCCTGCCCCTACTCATATTTCGAATCAAGATTGATACTGTGTTTCTGACCTTAAACTATCTTTCCTTTTTAATAAGGGCCGCAAAAAAACCATCCATTTTGTGTGTATGGGGATATGACCTGAAAAACCCATCATTGTCAATAAGGTTTCTTGCCCAGAGAGGTGCATTATTATTCATATCCACGAGTGATGCCCCGCTGTTTTTCTGTAAAAAATTATCAATAACAGTCCTGTTCTCCTCTCTTGTGTATGTGCATACGACATAGAGTATCAGCCCGCCCGGCTTTACTGCCTCAAAAGAGTTCTCAAGGATCTTTCTCTGAATCCTTGATATCCTTTTTATATCTATCTCTGACCTGTTCCATTTGATGTCAGGGTGCCTACCTATGGTACCTAATCCTGAGCAGGGGGCATCTATGAGCACTCTGTCAAATGCCCCTTTCAGGTTATCAGGGAAAGGCTCAGATGCATCTGCAACCACGCTTTTTATATTTTTGAGCCCCAGCCTCCTTGCATTCTCATGGAGCATTTCAAGTCTTCGTTTATCAGTATCAAGAGCAGTAACACTGCCCTTTCCTCCCATAAGTTCCATCAGGTGGGAGGATTTACCGCCAAGACCAGCGCACACATCAAGAATGGTCTGCCCCGGTTTTACATCAAGCAGCCATGAGACCGCCTGGGCAGCCTGATCCTGCACCTGAAACAGCCCCTTTATAAAGGATGAAAGCCTCTCTATCCTGCCGCTGAAATTTTCCAGTATGAGGCAGTCAGGCACATACTCAGCATGAACCGCATCAATGCTTTCATCTTTAAGGGCCTTAACAAGCTCATCCGCTGTGGTTTTAACCCTGTCTACCCTGATATTTACTGAGGGGAAACGATTCTGGGCCTCAAACAATTCTTCTGTTTGTGTAAGGCCGAATTCATCAAGGCACCTCTGTGCATGCCAGAGAGGGAATGAATAAAAACTGCTCAGGTATTTTACAGTGGTCTTTTTACGATCAGGGAATTTTACGCCATCCTTATTTCGGCAGATGTTCCTTAGAATACCGTTTACAAATGGTACAACATGCTGCTGTCCCTTTAATGCCTTTGCCTGCTCAACCGCCCTGTCAACCGCAGCAGATTCTGGCACCCTGTCCATGAAATAAATCTGATAAATAGCAAGGCGCAGGATATTGAGTACTGTAATATCTATCTTCTTAACCGGTGTCTTTGAAAACCCGCCTATTATATAGTCCAGCCTTAACCTGTATCTGATCACCCCCTGTATAAGGTTTGAAATAAAACCCCTGTCTCTTTCGTCAAAGCCGGGATTTTTGGTGAATATATCCTCAAGATAGTTACCGGCATATTCACCGGCCTTTTCAAGGCTGACAAGGGTATCAAGGGCAAGGGCGCGTGGTTTATCTGTTTTCATTACCTAAAAACACCTTTACTGCCGTTTCCACCTTATCCATATCTATATCCGTGTCATAACAGGGTCCGAATGGCCTTTTGTTCAATATGCCATATACAGGTATGGGGAAGCTGTCCTGTATCCCGCTTGTAAGGTCCCTTTCACACGCCACACCGATGATGATGTCAGGCCTTTTTTCCACCACTATCCTTCGGGCAAGGGTCCCGCCTGTTGCAACTGAGACAGGCACATTATATCTTTCCATAAGACCCGAAAGCTCTTTTATTTTGCATTTACCGCACTTTTTACAATTACCTATATCCCCTGTAATCCTGACCTGGCAGTCATGGAACTGTAAACAGTGGGGCAAAAGTATAAGCAGTTTTTCAGGCCTTACCTTTCTTGCTTCACTCAGGACAAGCTGGTTATTTATCTCTATAAATGATCTTCTTACCTGATCCTTGCTGATCCCTACAAGTTTTCCTATTATCACGAGCATAGGGAAGAGAAACCTTATTACAACCCCCCTTATCTTTCGGTTAAAAAAGAGGTTTTTCCCGCCGAGGATGGTAAATATAAGTGTCAACCCGCCGCCGATCATGTAAAGAACCACCGCAGCGAAAAAAATGGCCATTATCAGAGGGAGCCTGGGATGGATTTTACTAAAACCGATATATGGTATCAGCCACAAGAGGACAGCGAGCCCTATGAGCGCCGCGCAGGTTAGAAGGAGCAGAAGGATAAACCTGTTTCTGTCACTGGTTCTGCTCTGCTTGTTATCTGTTTCATCCATATTTTATCCTGAAAGGTTATTTACCGGTTATCTTACAAATAATTATCTGACAGATGATAGCTGAGTGCTGAAAGCTATAATAACATAGTCTCTTTTTCAATCCTGTTTCCCTGTACAAATGCCTTTACAGTCATCCTTTTTTTATTTGGGGGCTGTATCTCACCTATTTCAATAATGCCCTCCCCTGTCTCAACCATAAACCTGTTCGGGTCATCAGTGATTATCTTTCCTGGGTTTGTTGACCTAGTGGTCTTATCAATAACAACAGGGGTAAAGAGTTTGATATTTTTCCCATTCATCACAGTTGTTGCACCTGGAAATGGATCCATAGCCCTAATAAGCGCAGCTATCTTCACAGCATCCCTTGTCCAGTCTATCCTTGCCATCTCCTTAGTTATCTTTGAAGCATAGGAAGAGAGGGCATCGTCCTGGGAGGTGCCTGTTATCTCTTTCCCGGCTGTTTCCCTGAGAAACCTTACAATCACATCCCCGGATATGGCAGCAAGCCTGTCAAATAATTGTCCGGCTGTCTCATATTCCTTAATGGCGAGTTCATGCATGTAAAGGACAGGCCCCTTATCAAGCCCCTTTGTCATCTTCATCAGGGTAATGCCCGTTTTTGACCTGTTATCAAGTATTGCCCACTGTATGGGCGCTGCCCCCCTGTATAAAGGGAGTAGTGAGGCATGTATATTTATTGCGCCGAATTTTGGTATAGCGAGCAGTTCCTGCCTGAGCAGCTGACCAAATGCAGCAACAATGAACAGGTCAGGTTTTATAAGCCTTAAGCCTTCAATAAACCCATGATCATTTACATTACTGGGCTGCATCACATTTAGCCCGTATGAGATGGCACTCTCATTGACCGGGCATGGGGAGAGTGTAAGCCCCCTCCCCTTTGGTTTATCAGGCTGGGTAATAACCGCCTCAATATCATAACCGGCATTTACCAGGCTTTTAAGCGCCGGCACTGCAAAGTCCGGCGTGCCCATATAGATGATCTTTGGCCTTTCGGGTAATTTATTCGAAATAACCTGTCCCATTATCCCTGTTGTTCTTCTTTGCTTAATATCTTTTTAAGCCTGTTTTTATAGAGAGACCTTTTTAAGGAGCTGATATGATCAATAAAAAGCACACCATTCAGGTGGTCTATCTCATGCTGCAGGCAAACAGCATGCAGCCCCTCTGCCTCTATCTCTATGGGATTGCCCTCACGGTCAATGGCCTTAACAAGTATTTTGTTGCTCCTTTTTACCTCTGCGGAATAATCATAAACGCTTAGGCATGCCTCTTCATAGGTGATTGAACCTTCTCGTGAGACGATCTCAGGATTCATTATCACATTGATCTTATGCGCCTCTTCAGGGGGAGAAATATCATAAACCACAAGGCTTATGGGTTTACCCACCTGTATGGCAGCAAGCCCTATGCCCGGCGCTTTGTACATGGTTTCGGTCATGCCGTCTATAAGCTCTTGAAGTTTACCATCAATATTTTCCACTGGCGCGGCCTTGGTCCTTAACACCTGGTCAGGAAACCTGTATATCTTAAGTGTATCGCTCATATCTGTAACCCCATTATTTTTTTAAAAGCTCTATACTATAAAATAGATCATTTAACCAGACTTTAAATATAATTCCCAATATTTCAAGTAAAGGTGGGAGATTATTGCTTCTTGACATTTTTTACCATTCTCCATATTGAAAAGGCATTATGAAAAATATAGCAAATTTTCTATTTGAAGTGGGCATGCTGAAAAAGACCCCGCGCACAGGTTACCAGTTCCTGGGTTCAGGGAGCGAATCAGTGGCTGATCACTCATTCAGGATGACAATTATCGGGTATATACTGGCCGGACAAATACCAGAGGCAGACCGGAATAAAACTGTCCTCATGTGCCTCTTCCATGACCTCCATGAGGCAAGGACAGGTGACATGAACTATGTTAATAAAAGATATAACACGGTTGATGAAAAAAAGGCTGTCCGGCATATGACAGAAGGCATTCCTTTTGGTGCTGAAATTGCATCATTGACTGATGAATTCAATGAAACCGCCACTATTGAGGCAAAAATTGCCCGTGATGCGGATCAAATTGACCTGATCCTTGAACTTAAAAGGGAAAAAGACCTTGGTAATAGATACGCAGATGATTGGCTTTTTTATGCCAGAAAGAGGCTGATCACTGAAAAGGCAAAGGAAATGGCAGATGAAATTCTTAAAACTGACCATGCTGAATGGTGGTTTGATAAAAATATAGACCTGTGGGTAAATGGCAATAAAAACAACAATAACCAATAACCTTTTTGCCGCATCAAGGATAAGAAAGACCGCCTTCGGGCTCTCTTTTTTTTCACATCTTGTCCTGATACTAATAATACAGCAGTTTGCGCCGGATATATGGCGCATTGAAGAGCTCAAGACCTACAGGGTGGAATTTATAAGGGATGCAATAGATGACATCCCATTTGACAAGATGACTGAAAGGGAGAAGGAAAACACTATAAAAAAGATTATTGAGGCAGATAAAAAATCAGAGGAGACTATCTCCCTTGATACAGTTGATAAGCGCTATGTATCCTATACAGCTGTTTTAAAAAAGAGGCTTGCCGCCTGCTGGGGTTACCCAAAGGAGGCAAAGGAGAAATCAATAGAGGGAAAAGCTCATGCGATATTCAGCCTTACAAGGGATGGACACCTTACGGGTGTTGAGGTAACGGGCACTTCAGGCTATGAGATACTGGATCAGGAGGGGCTTGATGCGATCAAGCGGGCAGCGCCCTTCCCTCCCTTTCCTGACTCCATTACAGTAGAGAGGCTCAATATAAATGTCACATTTGAATACCGTATTTCTGCTGCAAAAAAGAATTTATAATTCGGGGTGTTACAATCTTCTTGACTCAAATAAAAATATGCTTAATTTAGGGCACTAAAAAATAACCGGAGTTAAAATGGCAGGGAAAGACTATTACAAGATACTGGGCATTTCAAAAACAGCTACTGATGATGAGATAAAAAAGGCATACAGAAAGCTAGCCATGAAATATCATCCTGACCGCAATAAGGATGATAAAAACGCAGAGGCGAGGTTCAAGGATATATCAGAGGCTTATGCTGTTTTAAGCAACAAGGAAAAGAGAGTGCAGTATGATAATTTTGGCTCTGAAGGATTCCAGAAACAGTATTCACAGGAGGATATATTCCGCAATTTCGATTTTGACAGCATATTCAGTGAATTCGGGTTTGGTGGGCGTGGCCGTGGTGGTTTTGGGAATATTTTCGGTGGCATGGGAGGAAACTCATTTAAAGGAGGGGCTTCACCATTTGGCGGCGCATTTGGCGGTAGACCCCAGCCTGTAAAAGGAAAAGACATTATATATGAACTCTCAATAGGTCTTGAAGACACAATTAACGATACAGAAAAGATGATCGCCTACCGCAAGGACAACTCTGAGCAGGAAAAGATCTCTGTAAAGATACCCGCAGGTATATCGACAGGCAAAAAACTTAGATTATCGGGCAAGGGAAATCCAGGCATAAACGGTGGCCCTAATGGTGACCTTTACATACAGGTAAGGGTTATGGATCACCCGCTCTTTAAACGTGACGGGGATGATCTCACCATTACAAAGAGCATTAAATTTACCGAGGCTGCCCTTGGTACTGAAATAGAGGTCACTACAATAGATAAAAAGACATTAAGGCTGAAGATTCCGGCAGGGACACAGAATAATGCTAAACTCAGGCTCAAGGGTTATGGTGTACCCCGCATGAACGGAGTTGACCGCGGTGATGCATATGTAACCATCAGCATAGAGGTACCGAAAAACCTTACAAAGAAACAGGAAGAGACCATAAAAAAGCTCGCCGAGCTGGGCATGTAGCATGAAGGCCCTGTCCATCTTTTCAGGAGGGCTCGACAGCATCCTCGCGGTAAAGCTTGTAATGCTGTCAGGGGTGGATGTTTTACCAGTCAATTTTACCACCCCTTTTTTTAGCCCTGATAAGGCAATTGAATCCGCCGAAAAAAACAGTCTCCCGATAAAAGTTGTCGATATCACTGACAGATATTTCCCCATGTTCAAGGCACCTGTTTACGGCTTTGGCGGCTATATGAACCCATGCATAGACTGCCATGCACTTATGCTCAAGATTGCAGGGGAGATGCTTACAGAGGAAAATGCATCCTTTTTAATAAGCGGGGAGGTGCTGGGCCAGAGACCCATGTCACAGCACAAATCAGCATTAGCAGCGGTTGAAAAGACAAGCACCATGAAGGGGCTTGTGTTAAGGCCCCTTTCTGCAAGGCTCCTGGAAAAAACAATCCCTGAGATAAACGGGTGGGTACAGGATATAAGCCTTCTCAGGTTATCAGGCCGCTCCAGAAAACCGCAGATTAAACTTGCAAAAGAGCTTGGGGTAACACATTACCCTACACCGGGTGGCGGTTGCCTCTTAACAGACCCCATATTCTGCAAGAGGTTCAAGGACCTTAATGATAACAGCCCTGATCTTAACAGGAATGATATAGAGATGTTAAAGGTTGGCCGCCATTTTCGCATAAACCCTGATCTGAAGATGGTTGTAGGAAGGGACATGAAGGAGAATGAAAGGATACTGGAACTTGCCGATGAAAACGGCTACACCATAAATACAGTCACAGTGCCAGGGCCTATTGTGTATGTTGCAGGTAAACGAACCCCTGAGACAGACCTGCTTGCAGCATTCATGACCGCATCCTACAGCGATGCAAAGATGGGTGAGATAGAACTCATGATTACCCATAATGGTAAGAAGGAGATCATTAAGAGTGCTGGTAAACCCCTGGAGGAATTCAGGGAGTATATGATTGAAGGGACATAACCTCTTAATACTTGACAAAATCAGGTATACCTGTGAGGAACGAAACCCGATAAATATAAAGTCTATAATATCTCCCGGTTCTCCAGTAATACAGTGAGAACATGATGTGAGTTCAAAAATGAGTAGATAGTGTCGAACACCTATATATTTTCAGGCATAAGCCATTTCACATCATAAGCCCCCATGATAACCTTAAGATCTCCTTTATGGGCCTCAATCAGGCTTTCATCTATAATATCCCTCCATATGCCTTTATTTATACATGTTTCCTTCAGGGATATGTTCAATTGAACCTCCCTGCCTGTGACGTTTGTCAGGGTCAGAATATATTCATCCTCATCAGGAGATATTCGAAGTAATGCAAAAACAAAGGGAGAAAGGTAAAGTACCTGCTGCCTGCCCCTGGGGTGAAATGCTCTGTTTGCAGTCCTCAGGGTATTTAATCTGCTGCTTTGCCTGCATATGAGTGAAAACTTTGAATCCTGATTCCTAAAATCATTTTCAAAAGAAGATGCATCTATTACACCTCTGTTTACATCTCTTTTTATTCCGGTCTGTTTCACACTTTCGTGATCGTTTTCACTGCCGACAGCTCCATGAATATAAATACCAGGCACGCCTTTAAGCACAAGTGAAATACTCCTTGACGCTACAAAGCGTTTTACCTGCAGATATAAACTCTCACGTGTCTTCCGGTCATTTATCGCGCTCCACCATGTGCTGTTTATCTCATAGGGTTCATCCGAACCGTCTCCCGCTTTATATGATATATATGCTCCGCGCCCTTCAATTGTTTTTATGAGAAAAACTATTTCATCATAGGGAAGAATATTTTTTACACCCATAAGCCCGATACCATCATGGGTGTCCAGTATATTAAGAAAGGTTACCGAATCAGATGGTAGATCAAGACCCTCTGCCCACCTGGAAAGATGCCCGGTATCTTCCCTGTAAAAGGCATGCAGAACCAGTGGCGGTAAGGCGAAGTTATAAACCATGTGAGCCTCATCATACCCGTTTCCGAAATATGATACATTATCCGCATGAGGCACATTTGTCTCTGTAACCAGAGCAACTCCAGACCCAACGGCATCTACTACATCACGGATAAGCTTTATAATCTCGTGTGTCTGCGGCAGGTGAATACTGCTGGTCCCGGGTTCATCCCACAGATAGGTCACGGCGTCAAGCCTGAGAAGATCCGCCCCCTGCCTGATATAAAAAAGAAGACTGTCTATCACCTGCATCAGGAGATCAGGGTTATGAAAGTTGAGGTCTATCTGATCTTCGGAAAATGTTGTCCAGAGCCACTTAGGCCCATTGATGGTTTCATAAAGGGTAAGTATATCTGAGGTCCTGGGTCTGAAAAGCTTTTTTCTCTGCTCTCCTGTCAGGTCATCGGGGGAATCATATGCAATAAAAAAATCGATAAATCTGGGGTTTCCCTTCCTGAATTCAAGGAACATTTCACTCATTGAAGATACATGATTCAGTACAGCGTCAAACATGAGGTCGTATCTTTTTTTCTTTTCACGAATATCAGTCCATGATCCGAGTTTAGGATCCACCTGTCTGAAGTCAACCACTGCAAAACCCCTGTCTGATGAATAAGGGAAAAAGGGCAGAAGATGTATGGTGTTCAAAGCTCCCTGGTTATATGTATTCACAAAATTATACAGTACTGAAAGAGGTGTTTCGCCATCACCTTTTACAATATCCCCATATGTTATGAGTATCATGTCCTCCTCGGTAAAACGTTCCCTTGGATCGTAGTTCTTCTCCTTTTCAAGCATTTCAGCGGGTTTATGGGCATAGTGAACCTTCATGATACGCTCAAGTTCTTTAATATAGAGGCTGGCATTCTGGCTTCCATAAAGAATAGCCAGCCTTTTTCGCATCTTTTTGTGTGTTTCCTTAAGAGGTTCATAGCGGGGCCTTTTATAATCGGGGTGGGGGTCATAAAATGTCCTTTTTCTTTGATGTTTTAATTGCTGATTATCCATTCGCTCATATTCTCCTTGCCATAGTAATTTAAAATCCATTTACCATTATTTATGGTATGTAGCTACCCCTGTAAGTGCAGAGAGGGTAGAGCTTCTTATATTTGGCTGAATAGCCATACAATAAAACACATTCTTTTTTATGATCCTCCTCTCTCTCTTCTTCTGATATGGCAATAAAACTTGCCAAGCAAAACACTCTTTCCTTTTCCATTAGGCCATTTACATGTATGATACGAGACTAAGGCAAAAAGGTAAATGAATTTAATATTTGATTGGATGGCATTAGGTAAAGAAGGACACGGTGTTCATGATGAAGAAACACGAAAGAAAGTATATGAGCGGATATTGGCGTTTATAGATAGTCATTTAAAATAACCATGCTATTTAGTATCGCCATATATGTGATTATACTCGGTGGCATAAAAAATGCCACCCTGCAAAAAAACGTCAATGCTTAAGTTACCAGATTTACAGGATTTAAAAAGGTAAAATCATGCATAGAACATCCTGATTTTTTTGCGATAAATCCGTTGACACCAAAACCATGATTCCCTATACTGTGCAAACTTCACAAACATTAAAGGAGATCACACATTATGAAAGATGTTGTTATTGTATCCAGTGTCAGAACAGCGGTTGGTAATTTTGGCGGTACCCTCAAAGATATCCCGGTAGTGGATCTTGGTGCAGCAGTACTTAAAGAGGCACTTAAAAGGGTTAACCTTAAACCGGTTGCCTCAAAGGAACTCGTAAGTTTTGAACCCGATGCCCTCAAGGGTAAGGGGATTATTGATCTTGAGAAAAAGGCATATGATTACCCTGAATCTGCCCGCCCGATCCAGATTGATGAGGTTATCATGGGTAATGTTGTGGCAGCAGGACAGGGCCAGAACACAGCCCGCCAGGCTACTATCAAGGCAGGTATATCAAAAGAGACATCTGCATTTACAATAAACAAGGTGTGTGCCTCCGGGATGAAGGCCGTAGCCCTTGCAGCTCAGGCCATTAAGGCCGGCAATGCAGAGATAATTCTTGCAGGCGGAATGGAAAACATGAGCATGGTCCCCTATGGGCTTCCCGCTGCCAGATGGGGCGCACGTATGAATAATGCCGAGATGATAGACCTTATGGTATTTGACGGCCTGTTTGAGATCTTTTACGGTTACCACATGGGTATAACAGCAGAAAACATAGCAGAAAAAATGGGGATATCCAGGCAGGAGCAGGATGAACTCGGTGCATTGAGCCACAAAAGGGCGCTTGATGCTAT